>JAGYNU010000059.1 GCA_018399975.1 Candidatus Omnitrophota bacterium | reverse complement strand
AAACATTAAAGGAGGGGTTTTGTATGGTTACTTTTGATGAATTTAAAAATATGGAGATTGTTATCGCTGAAATATTAAAAGTAAAAGAACATCCTAATGCGGATAAACTTTATATTTTGGATGTTTCGATTGGAGATGAAGAAAAAAAAGTTATAGCTGGTATTAAAACGAATTATTCTAAAGAGGAGTTAAAAGGTAAAAAAGTAGTTTTGTTAAATAACTTAGAACCAGCTAATATCCGTGGAGAAGAAAGTAATGGTATGATTTTGGCTGCTCAGGATTCTGATAGCGGTAAAATTTCTGTTTTAACTATTGATAAGCCTGTTTCTAACGGTAGTAGAGTCAGCTGAGTGGAAATGAATAATAAAGAGCGTTTTAGAGCAGGTTTTGCTGGTATAATTGGGTCTACAAATGTTGGGAAATCTACTATATTGAATAGGTTGGTAGGATATAAAATTTCTATTATAACTCGCAAACCTCAGACGACAAGAAATCGTTTGTTAGGAATAATTAATCGTAAAGATTTCCAAATTGCTTTGTTTGACACTCCAGGTATACATCTTCCTAAAGATGATTTAGGGAATTTTATGGCAGACCAAGTGAATAAAACTGTTTCGGATGTGGATGTTTTGATTTTTACAATAGATGTAAAAAAAGGTTTTACAAGAGAAGATTTGAATTTAATAGAAAAGTTAAATAGGTATAATAAACCTGTAATATTGGCATTGAACAAGATAGATATTTTATCAGAAAAAAAAAGGATACTATCTTTTATTGATGAATCAAAGAGAATTTTTGATTTTAAAGAATATGTACCTATTTCTGCAAAAACAGGGGAAAACTTTGAAGCATTAATATCTTGCATTGGTAGATTATTGCCTTTTTCCAAAAAATTATTTTCTGATGAAGATATTACTGACCGTCCAGAACATTTTATAGTTTCAGAGATTATAAGAGAAGAATTGTTAAAACAACTTCACCAAGAAGTTCCTTATTCAGCTGCTACGTTGATAAATGAAATAAAATATCGAGCGAAGAAAAAAATAACTTATATTCATGCTACAGTTTATGTAGAGAAAGAATCTCAGAAGAAAATAATTATAGGTTTCAAAGGTAGTAAGATTAAAAATATAGGAAAAATCTCTAGATTGAAGTTAGAGGAGTTTTTTGGACATAAAGTATATCTTGATTTAACTGTTAAAGTTTTTGCAAAATGGAAGAAAAGAAAAGATATACTCAAAAAACTGGGATACAATATTAGTTAAGAATATATATATGTATTTATTATATTTTTTTTTCATAGCAGTTTCAGTAATTATAGGGGGATTGATGATTTTTCTTATATATTTTTTATCTCCTTATAGTGTTAATATATTGATAAAACTTACTGGTATTGCTATAGTTGCTTTATTCTTTTTAGCTTTTGTTTTGTTGATAAAAAATACATATTTGGTTTCTCAGTATGATGAAAGATTAGATATCTCTAATGAAAGGCTTCCGATAAAAGAATTGATTCTTTTTACTGAAGATAATACTATGTTATCCGTATGGGAAATGAGATATCACAGTGATTTTCCTACTGTTATTCTATCTCATGGATTAGGAAGTAACAAAGCAGATCTTTTAGATTTAGCCAGAGGCTTAAACCAAAAGGGATATAATTGTGTTTTGTATGACTTCAGGGCTCATGGCAAGAGTACAGGAAAAATTAGTAGTTTTGGATATAAAGAACAGCAGGATTTAAAAGCAGTTATTAATTATGTTATAAATCGACCTTTTATGAATAATAAAAGTTTGGGGTTGTATGGGTTTTCTATGGGAGCTGCTGTAAGTATTTTAGTAGCTGGTGAATATGATGAAGTAAAAGCTATTGTTGCAGATTCGAGTTATTCTGTTCTTCAATCCACATTGGAGGACCATATCGAATTGATGTATAATATTCCAAAATGGTTAATGCATTATCCTATACAGTTTGCTTATTGGGTTAGGTTTTTTAAAAATCCTTTAGAAATTTCTTGTATAGATTCAGTTCGGCAATTTAAAGAAAAGGCGGTTTTTTATATAAATGGAGCCGAAGATATAGAAAATTTTCCAAGATATGCAAAATTATTGTATATGAGTACTGATAGTCCTAAAAAAGAATGGATTATTCCTGAAGAAGGGCATGATTATGGTGATAGGAGAAACGATATTTATATAAATCGAGTTTTGAATTTTTTTAAAAAATATTTACCTCTTTAGAAAATATTGGTATCTTTAATGGGTCATTCTTAATTAATGTAATCAGGTTCTTTCGATTTCACAAAAAATAAGAAAGAACCTCTTTAATCGTTAGAAATTCTTTTCTAACGGTAGAATATAAGATAAATTATGAATAGACAAATAAGAATAGGTGTTATAGGAAATGGGACTAATTTGATAAGTGAACCTGTTGTAAAAATTTCTCAAGAGGTTGGAAAAATAATAGCTCAGAATAATGCTATTTTAGTATGTGGAGGCCTTGATGGGGTTATGAAATTTGCAGCAAAAGGTGCAAAACAAGCAGGTGGAACAACGATTGGTATACTTCCTTATGAAAGTATAGATAATGCTAATCCTTATATTGATATTCCTATAGCTACAGGGTTAGGAGAAGCCAGGAATATTTTAGTAGTTAGAAATTCTGATGTTTTAGTTGCGATCGAAGGTAGATATGGTACACTATCGGAAATTGCTTTTGCATTGAAGTTACATAAAACAGTGATTGGGTTGAATACGTGGGAACTACATAAAAGAAGTGAAATTGATAAAAAAATTGTTAAAGCTAATACTCCCGAAGAGGCTGTTAAAAAAGCTTTAGATATTGCAAGTAGTTAACTCTATTTTATAGGGATTTTAAATTAAGATATTGTTTTCCATATCTTTCCCATTTTGTCTATAGATACATTTTTTATATTAAGGTTTTGTTTTTGCAATTCGATTTCCATTTTTTTAAATCTTTGTATAAATTTATTATTGGCTTGATTTAATAACTTTTCGATATCGATATTTAAAAAACGTATTAAATTAATTACGCTGAATAATATATCTCCTGTTTCTTCAAAAATTTTATTTTGATTTTCTGAATCAAATTCTTTGAATAATTCTTCCACTTCTTCTTTTATCTTAAGTAAAACAGCTTTTCTATCTGACCAATCGAATCCTACCGAAGATGCTTTTTTTTGTAAATTTATAGCTTTATTTAATGGATGTAGGTTTTTGTGGACAGATTCTAATATAGATTTAGTAATTTTTTTCATGAATATTAAATATATCATAAAAACTATCGTTAATACAGTCTTTCTTGTAAAAAATAAATCTCTATGATAAAATTTAAACAAATGATATTATAATTTTGATAATAAAGGGGGATTAAGATGGATAAAGAAAGAGAAGGTTGTATTTTTTGTAAAATCGTTAATAAGACAATTGAAAGTCAAATATTATACGAAGATGATGAAATTATTGCATTTAAAGATATTAAGCCACAGGCTCCGGTACATATTCTTATTATTCCTAAGATTCATATAGAAAAAATTTCAGATATAAATTCCGATAATAGTAATTTAATAACAAAGATGATTGTTGTTGCAAATAAGATTGCTAAAGATAATAATCTGGATAATGAAGGGTATCGGTTAGTATTTAATTGCGGAGAGGCTGCAGGACAGGAAGTTTTTCATATTCATTTACATCTTTTAGGAGGAAGAAAGTTTGGTTGGCCCCCTGGATGATAAGACAGCCCTAAACCAGAACGTAGTACGGTTTAGGGCTGCCATGAACCGTGCTTTGCTCTGGTTCATGGCAGAAGACCCCGTAAAGACCTTCGGTCAACGGGGCAAGCCCCATACCAATCCTTTGGATGTTACGGGGCAAGCAAGTAACAAGATACAAGAAAATTACAAATGACGAATGACGAAATCAGAATGACGAATGACGAAATACAAGCTACAAGTTGCAGGTTGCAAGTAACAAGTAACCCCGTAGAAATAAAATTTCACCCTGTTAAATATGCTACGCATTTCACGGGGTAAACGGGGCAAGCAGGTGTGGAATTAGTGAACGGAGTGAACTAATTTATGAAAATAATAGGAGTTGACCCTGCTTTAAAAAATACCGGTTTTGCAGCGGTTGAAGCTTTTGATAATACTGTTAATTTTCCAGATATAATAAGTTTTACTGGAAAATATTTAAAGATATTAGAGACAGGTGTAATTAAAAGCTCTGCTAAGGATAGTTTAGAATATAGAGTGTTAAAAATTTTTAATGAAATTTCTGTTCTTATAGAAAAATATTCTCCCGATAAACTTGTTATAGAAAAACTTTATTCTCATTATAATCATCCTACTACTGCCATACTTATGGGACATGCAAGGGGAGTGATTTTGCTTGCTGCAGAAATTGCTAAAGTAAAAGTAATTAGCTTATCTGCAACTAAAGTTAAAAAATCTGTTACCGGCCGTGGGAATGCTAGTAAATTACAAATAAACCGAATGGTTAAACATATTTTTAAGAAAAACAATATATCAGACAGTTATGATATTACTGATTCTTTGGCACTTGTTTTGGCAAGTATTAATTTGAATTCTAAAAATTTGCAAAATAAAATTAAAAATAAATTATGATTTCAAGAATCAATGGTAAATTAGTTGAAAAAAAGGAAAATATGGTAATAGTAGATGTAAATGGTATTTGTTACGAAATTTTGATACCTGAAATAATATTAAATTCTATTGAAAGAAATTTGAATATTAGTGAGAAAATTAGCCTGGTTACTTTTCATTATTCTCAAGTTATGCCAAGTCGTAGTATCCCGATATTAATCGGATTTACAAATGAAATTGAAAAAGAGTTTTTTGTTCATATCATTAGTGTATCTGGTATAGGCCCTAAAGTGGCAGTAAGAGCTCTTAATAAACCTATTTCATCTATTGCGGATGCAATAGACCGTGCAGATGTTAATATGTTGAGTAGTTTGCCGGGCATAGGTAAAAGAAAAGCAAGAGAGATAATAGCAAAACTTCAAGGTAAAGTTGGTAAATATGGGTTAATTCAGGATAAAAATGTTAAATTTGAAGAGAAAGTATTGAATGAAGATGTTAAATATGAAGCAATGGAAGTTTTATTACAGTTAAAATACAAAAAATCTGAAGCAAAACAAATGATTGATAAAGCATTAGAACAAGATTCTACTTTATCAACTACAGAAGATATTTTAAATCATATTTATAAACGCAGAAGTGAATATTGATGGATAAAAATAAAAATAAAGATTTTAAAGAGGACAAAAGAGCAATTTTCAATGGAGAGACAGATGAAGATGTAGTGTTTAATCTTTCCTTACGTCCTTCTACATTATCAGAATTTGTAGGACAAAATAAGACCATAGATAACTTGAAAATAGCTATAAAAGCTGCAAAACAAAGAGGAGAACCTTTGGAGCATCTTTTATTATCTGGGCCACCCGGGTTGGGTAAAACTACTTTGGCTTATGTAATTGCTAAAGAGATGGGAGGGAAAATTACTGCGACTTCAGGCCCGGCAGTGGAGCGTCCTGGAGATTTAATAGGGATTCTTACAAATTTAGAGAAAAACGATATCCTTTTTATTGATGAAATACATAGACTTTCGAAAGTAATAGAAGAATATCTTTATCCAGCTTTAGAGAATTTTGAGATTGATTTTGTTATAGATAAAGGGCCTTATGCTAAAACTATAAAATTCAATCTGAATAATTTTACTTTAATAGGTGCAACTACTAGAGCAGGTTTGTTAACTCCACCTATGCGAAGCAGATTTGGTATGTTTTACTATCTTGAGTTTTATCCAACCGAAGATTTAATTAAAATAATAGAACGTTCTGCTAAATTATTAAATATAGAAGTGGATAAACAAGCAGAAGAAGAAATAGCTAAGAGGTCTAGAGGTTGTCCCAGAGTTACCAACAGATTATTAAGAAGAGTTAGAGATTATTCTCAAGTAAAACATGATGGTAAAATAACTAAAGAAATTGCAATTAAGGCTTTAGATTTACAACAGGTTGATGCAAAAGGGTTGGACAGTTTAGACAGAAAAGTTTTATTGGCTATTATTAATTATTATGGAGGCGGCCCGGCTGGAATTGATTCTATTGCAGCTGCTTTAAATGAAGAATCTGATACAATAATAGATGTTGTAGAGCCTTATTTGTTAAAAATAGGTTTTTTGCAGAGAACTTCAAGAGGTAGAAAAGTTACTCATTTAGCCTATAAGCATTTGGGAATAAAAAAGAATGATAATTCTGATAAAAAAAATAATTTATTTGATTAATATATGTTTGCTAAAATTTTCATCACATTAGGTATTATATTTATAATTTTAGGTATTTTAATTTATAACGGAATAAATTTTTTATGGTTAGGGCATTTGCCGGGTGATATCAATATTAAAAGAGATAATATTCATTTTATCTTTCCAATTACCACTTGTCTTATAATTAGTCTTATCTTTAGTATTGTAATTTTCATAATTAGTAGGTTATAGTTATGCGAATCAGTTATTTTTTAAAGATTTCTTTTATTTTTTTTCTAATATTTATTTTTCCTACATTATATACAGTATGTTTTGCAAATTCCT
>JAGYNU010000058.1 GCA_018399975.1 Candidatus Omnitrophota bacterium | reverse complement strand
AAATAACCCCGTAGAAATAAGATTTCACGGGGCAAGCAGAGAACAGAGAAATTCGATATCTGTAATTTGATATCTAAAGTTTTATAACGGGAAAGTCAAAAAATGCGTTATTCTAAATATTTTATCCCTACTTTAAAAGAAGAACCCAAAGAAGCTGAAGCTATTTCTCACAATTTGATGTTGAGATCGGGTTTAATTAGACGTTTTACTTCTGGAGTCTATTCATATCTTCCCTTGGGTTGGAGAGTTTTAAATAAAATTGAAAATATAATAAGAGCAGAAATGAATAAAGCTGGAGCTTTAGAAGTATTATTGCCGGCACTCCATCCATCTGAAATATGGGAGAAATCTGGAAGAAATAAAACATTAAAAGAAGTTCTTTTCTCTTTTAAGTCTCAGCGTGGTAAGAACTTTGTTTTGGGGCCGACTCATGAGGAAGTTATAACTGATTTAGTTGCAAATAATGTTAAATCATATAAACAGCTTCCTTTGATTCTATATCAGATACAGACAAAGTTTCGTGATGAGCCACGCCCTCGTTCTGGGGTCTTAAGAAGTATAGAGTTTATAATGAAAGATGCTTACAGTTTTGATAAAGATAAGAAAGCTTTAGAAAAAAGTTATAATAAAATGTATGATGCTTACTGCAGTATATTCCGCAGATGCGGTTTGGAATATAAAATAGTGCAGGCAGACCCAGGAGCAATGGGAGGAGATGTTTCCCATGAATTTATGGTTTTTTCAAATACTGGTGAAGATAAGGTAGTTATTTGTGATAATTGCGGTTATGCTGCTAGTTTAGAAGTAGCTGAGTGTGTTAAGTCAGAAGACAGAAAACCCCGTACCAACCCTGCGGGTGCTACGGGGCAAGCAGAAGACCCCGAAAAGAAATCAGAGATTTCTAACGAGGCAGACAGAAAACAGAAAGATTTAAAGGAAATAGATACCCCAGGTAAAAGTAGTGTAAAAGAAGTTAGTGGATTTCTTAAAGTTGAACCCGAGGATTTGGTTAAAACGATTATTTATAATATAGATAATAATGAAAAGGTAGCAGTTTTAATAAGAGGTGATTGTAATATTAGTGAGGTAAAATTGAAAAAGGCATTAAGATGTAATGAATTATTATTAGCTGATGATGAACAGATACAAAAGGTAACAAAAGGTCCGGTAGGGTTTTCAGGGCCTGTAGGTTTAAAAAACATAAAAATTGTAGCAGATTATAGTTTATCTGATATAAAAAATTTTGTAACCGGAGCTAATAAAAAAGACAAACATTTTATTAATGTTAATATTGATAGGGATTTTAAGGTAGATAAATATTGTGATATAAGAGAAATAAATTCGAATGATGTTTGCCCTAAATGTAAAAGCAAAATAAAGATTAAAAATGCTATCGAAATTGGACATATATTTAAGTTAGGAACGAAATATTCTAATTCTTTTAAAGCTAATTTTCTTGATAAAGATATGAAACAAAAACCTGTAATTATGGGATGCTATGGAATAGGGGTTAGTAGAATTATTGCTGCTGCTATTGAAACGAATCATGACGAAAATGGGATTATATGGCCTGTTAATATTGCGCCATTTAGTGTAATCATATTACCTCTTACAGGAACAGATAATCATGTAAAAAAGGTTTCCGAAGAGATTTATAATTTGTTTATAGATAAAAAAATAGAAGTATTAATAGATGATAGAGACGAACGTGCAGGTGTTAAATTTAATGATGCAGATCTCTTGGGAATTCCATATAGAGTGATTGTAGGAGAAAAATCTTTATCAGAGAATAAGGTAGAATTACAAAATAGGAAAACTAAAGATTCTAAATTTTTACCTATTGAAAAAATTGTTGAAGAAGTATTTGATATGATAGAAAATAGATAGTGTTTTTTGTAGAAGATTTGTTATATAACCTATAAGTAAAAAAGGGGGCATTAGAGTGGCTAAAAAAGATAGTAATAAGAAAACACAGAAAACTAAAAAAACAGAGAAGGAAAAAGCTTTAGATTTAGCAGTTAGTCAAATTGAAAAACAATTTGGCAAAGGTTCTATTATGAAATTAGGCGAAGGAGTTAGAGAAAAAATTCCTTCAATTCCCACAGGAGCACTTTCTTTGGATGTTGCTTTAGGAGTAGGAGGAATTCCACGTGGAAGGGTGATAGAAGTATTTGGTCCTGAATCAAGTGGTAAAACTACTTTAACTTTGAATATCATTGCTGAAACTCAGAAACAAAAAGGCACAGCTGCTTTTATTGATGCAGAACATGCTTTTGATCCGGCTTATGGTGAAAAACTCGGTGTTAATTTAAATGACCTTTTAGTGTCTCAGCCTGACACAGGAGAGCAAGCTTTAGAAATTGCTGAAACTTTGGTTAGATCAAATGCTGTCGATCTTATTGTTATAGATTCTGTAGCTGCATTAACTCCTAAAGCAGAGATAGAAGGAGAAATGGGAGATAGGAATATTGGATTGCAGGCCCGGTTAATGTCGCAGGCGTTAAGAAAACTAACAGGAGCTATTAGTAAATCTAAGACTTCGTGTATATTTATAAATCAAATAAGAATGAAAATTGGTGTTAGATTTGGAAATCCAGAGACTACTCCTGGAGGTAGAGCTTTAAAATTTTATTCTTCAGTGAGGATAGATTTAAGAAAAATAGGTTCTTTAAAAAAACAGGATGAAATTGTTGGTAATAGAGTAAGGGCTAGAGTCGTAAAGAATAAAGTTGCTCCGCCATTTCGCAAAGCAGAGTTTGATATTATGTATGATGAAGGTATATCAAGGTCTGGAACAATATTAGATATGGCTGCAGAAGAAAATATAGTTGAAAAATCAGGGACATGGTATGCTTATCAAAAAGAAAAACTGGGGCAGGGTAGAGAAAATGCAAGACTTTATTTGAAAGAAAATAAAAAAATACTTGATAAGATTGAAAAAGAAGTTAAAGAAAAATTGCAGATAAAATAAAAAAATTAGTGCTGGATTTCCTGTCTGCGGGCAGGCCCGCCGTGGCGGGCAGGCAGGAATTCGATCATATGATTTATACATAATCCGCCACAAAGATTGGCGGATTTAATTCGCACTTATCATTTAGCTTCGCTATCACTCGCTAAATGATGTGCTCATTAAAGGAGGTTAGAAATATGAATATCAAGATAAGAAAACTGTTTTTTATATCCAGTTTTGTAATCTTAGGGGTTGTGATGGGTATAATAATTGTTACAAATTTTGATTTTTTAAGTTTTAAATCGACCGCGGTTCAAAATTCACCTATAGTTAAAGATACTAAAAGAGACTCTTCTATTGTTTCATCTGAAATTTTACAGCTTGAAGATAGTTTTGTTAATGTTTCTGATCAGGTAGGCAAAGCAGTAGTGAGTATCAGTACAGAAGTGACTGAAAAAGTTATATCTCGCAGATTTAATTTATCACCTTTTGGAAATGATGATTTTTTTGGTCATGATAAATTTTTCGACCAATTTTTTAAAGATTTTTTTGGAGAAATTCCAGAAAGAGAATTTAAACGTCGAGGATTAGGTTCAGGAGTAATAATAGATTCTAAAGGTTATATACTAACCAATCAACATGTAGTTGATAATGCTGATAAAATTACAGTAGCTTTACCTGATGGCAGAGAATTTAAAGGAGAGGTTAAAGGTGAGGACTTGCGTTCTGATTTAGCAGTAATTAAAATTGATGCAGATAATTTACTGGCAGTGAAACTGGGGAATTCCGATGATGTTAAAATAGGACAATGGGTTATTGCTATAGGGAATCCTTTTGGTTTTGTAGTTCATAATCCTGAACCTACTGTAACTGCTGGGATTATAAGTGCCTTAGGCCGTTCACTACCTCGTACTTCGGTAAGGGATACTATTTATACTGGATTAATTCAAACTGATGCTGCTATTAATCCTGGTAATAGTGGAGGTCCTTTAGTTAATTTAAAAGGTGAGGTTATTGGAATAAACGTTGCAATATTTACTACATCTGGAGGATATCAAGGGATAGGTTTTGCTATACCTATTAACAAAGCTAAAAGAATATTGTCGAGTTTAAAAGAAGGTAAGGAAATTTTATATGGATGGTTAGGTGTGTATATTCAGGATATTGATAAGGAATTATCAGATTATTTTAAACTTTCTGACCAAAATGGTATTTTAGTAGCTAAGGTTATAAAAGACTCACCGGCAGACAAAGCAGGTTTAAAAGATGGAGATATAATCGTTAAATTTAATGGTGAATTTATTAAAAACCAACAACAGTTAATAGAAGAAGTAAGTGCTACTCAAGTAGGTAGAGTTGTCCCGGTTGATATTATTCGTAATAGTAAAAATATAGAAGTTAAAGTTAAGATAGGTAAAAGGCCTTCTGAGGTTCAAGAAGCAGCAGCAAAAGATGCTGGAAGTAATGTTGCAAAATGGAGGGGGATGCAAGTTGAAGAATTAACTTCTGAAATCAGTAGTAAATATAGGCTTGATGTTGAAGAAGGATTGCTTATAGTTGATGTGGAACGAGGCAGTTTAGCTGAAGATGCTGGTTTATCTGAAGGTGATGTAATTATTTCTATCAATAGACAGATAGTAAATAGTATTGATGATTTTAGAAACATGATTTCAGAAATAAATAATAGTAATGCACTTATACAAACAGACAAGGGTTATCTCATTATAAAAGGTGAAGAAAAATAATAAGAAATTTGATAAAACTTTAGCGTATGCTTATAGATTGTTAAGTTATCGCCCTAGGAGTAAAAAAGAACTTAGTTTTAGGCTAAAACTTAAGAAGATTGATGAGGCTATCATTGAAAAAGTAATACAGCATTTAGAAGGATTAAATTATATTAATGATAGAGAATTTGCAAAGTTTTGGGTCCGGATGAGATTATCAGCGAAGCCTTGTGGGGTTTCGCTAATTTGTTATGAGTTAAAAGATAAAGGGGTAAAACAAAGTATAATAGATTCGGTTATTGAAGAACAAACAAAGGATTATGACGAAAGAGAAGTTGCTTTAAATATAGCTATACGCCAAAAAGAGAAACTTAGAAAAAAAGACTTAGTTACTGCTAAAAGACGGACCTTTGATTTTTTAAAGAGGCGGGGTTTTTCTTATTCAAACATATATGATGCAATTAACCAGGTTTTTGAAAAATAGAAATTGCAGATAACTATTTTATTATGAAAACTGATAAAATTAGAAAATTATTTTTAGATTATTTTGAAAATAAATCGCATAAAGTAGTTCCTAGCGATTCTTTAGTTTCTCATGACCCTACCTTATTATTTACCTCTGCTGGTATGAATCAGTTCAAAGATAAATTTTTAGGTAAAGATTTAACTTATACGAGAGCATGCAGTTGTCAAAAATGTTTTAGAACGGGAGATTTAAATAATGTAGGGAAAACTCCTCGTCATCATACTTTTTTTGAAATGTTAGGTAATTTTTCATTTGGTGATTATTTTAAAGATGATGCTATTAGTTTTGCCTGGGAGTTTTTTACTAAAATTTTAAAAATAGATTCTAATCTATTATGGGTGTCTGTTTATAAAGATGATGATGAAGCTTATGAAATATGGAATCGAAAAATAGGAGTGCCTGATGAGAAAATAGTAAGATTAGGTCCTAAAGAAAATTTTTGGCCATCAAATGTACAAAAACAAGGGCCTAATGGGCCTTGTGGCCCATGTAGTGAAATATTTTATGACCAGGGAGAAAAAGCAGGATGTGGTAAACCTGATTGTAAGCCAGGCTGTGATTGTGATAGGTTTCTTGAAATATGGAATTTAGTATTTACACAGTATGAAAGAGAAGAAACAGGAGAGTTAAAACCTTTGCCACAGAAAAATATAGATACTGGTTTGGGATTAGAAAGAATAGCTGCAGTAATGCAGGGAGTGGAGTCTAATTTTGAAATCGATATTTTTAAACCCATAGTAGCTGCTATAAAAAAAGAGGCTAATAGCCCTGCCTGCCCGCCGCGGCAGCGAGAAAACACTGAACAATATTCCTGTAAATAATGCCAGAAGAAAGTTACCGTTAACCTTTTTCCAGAAAAGTGCGGGTTTAAGTTTGAGCAGCAGCCTGAGTGCCTCAAAGTCAACTGACTTAATCGATCTGATCAGTTCTTCATAAATACCCGTAATAAAAGCTATAGTACCTCCTGACACCCCGGGAACCACGTCGGCAGCCCCCATGCCCATACCCTTTAAAAAAAGCAGGCTGTAATCCGTAAACTTACGCATACATTATTTATCGTGCTGTAAAAAAGTGAAGAAAGTATCACCCCTCAGTCCGTTCCTGAGAGATTCCAGGGCTATTATCTCAGCAGGTGAGATATTCCCAAGGTTCACATCGGCTCCGAAATGACTGATAAACCATGCCTGCTGGGATTTTTGGGGTGCTTCCCATAAAATTGAATCGAAACCCACCTCAGCCGAGAGTTTATCTATTAGCATGGTATTAACGGAACCGTCATTATTATAAATACCGGTAGTCCCGCTCTCCCTTGCTTCAGCTATCACTATCTCCGATCCGGCCTGCAGTTCGGAAACCATCATTTTCACCCACTCCTCCGGAGTATATATCACATCTTTTTTCTTGGAGCCCACCTCTGACAGAACATAATACTTTTCAGATAACCTGCTTATGTACTCCTGCTTCACTTCCTGGTCCATCTCGTAAGAGCCGTCA
>JAGYNU010000057.1 GCA_018399975.1 Candidatus Omnitrophota bacterium | reverse complement strand
TACCTGTTAATTGAAGTCTAATAATCTATTCACTGGTGTGTTTTCTTTCATGCCAGCAAAAATAATTCCACCTATTATGCTATTAAATAAAATAACAGCTAAAAATAAAAGCGAAAGAGCTAAAGCACTTTCTGAACCGATAATATCCTTTAAACAAAAAACAAAAGCAGCTTCTCTTACCCCTAACCCATTAATCGAAGGAATCATACTAACTGCATATATTATTGGCAAAACTAAAACCACGACAAAAATAGAGATATCTAATCTTAACGATTTAATAAGAAAATACACCATTACGACACCAACAAGTTGGATTATCCAAGAAATACTTATTACAGAAAATAAAACTTTCTTATTTTTAAAACATCTTATAAAATAATTATGTATTTGTATTATACCTTCTTTAACTCTACCGCCTTTAAATCTTTTAAATATATTGGAAAACCAATTCATCAGCTTGAAATTACTCAAAAAAAATATACCCAAAAAAGAGACAAAAAATATAGTACCTAATAAATACAATAAAGTAATATACTGAGGTTTTTTTTCAATAAAAATTAAAATTACTAAGGCAATTACTATAAAAGCAATAAGTCCAAATATTCTATCGATTAATACATTTGAAAAAGCAATTAATTTATTATTTGAATTTCTTGAAACATAATAAGCTTTAACTATATCTCCTCCTACAGTTGTAGGCAAAAAATTATTAAAGAAAAATCCTATAAAAGTAAAACTTACTATTTTTTTTAAAGGAATAAACAACTTTTGCACACTTAAAATAAACTTTAACCGAAAAGAAATTAATATAATCGAACAAGCATAAATAATACAAGCTAATAAAAAAAGTGAAAGATTAGTTTTTTTTAAAGCACCAATAACTGCAGGCAATTTATCTTTCATCAAAAATACCAACAAACCTATAAATACAAAACTTATTCCAATTCTTAATATGGAAAATTTATTCTTTTTGAAAATCCCATCCTGCTTAAATATCATTCTTTTACCTATTTCTTTTTTTCAACATATTTTATTTTTAGTTGGTATTCTAACTCTTCTATCATCTTTTCTTCATTTGGGTTAAGATTACCTTTTGTTTTTTCTTTTAACATTTCCAAAATATCGATAAAATATTTTGATTGTTCAAGATTAACTTCCTTTTTTTTAGTAATAGGATTTTCTATCTCACCTAAATTCATCATAGCCTGCATTCCTAAACTGGAAACAAATATAGGAAAATTGACTTCAGGTAAAACTTGCTCATCTTGTTTTTCTTGTTGTTTACTTTCTTCTTTAAATGTTTCTTGAGATTCTTCTTTAGGTTTATCCTGTGATTTTTCTCTTGCTACAGACTCTTTATAAGTATCATCAACTTTTTTCTTTACATTAATCTTATAACCTTTTTCTTCCTCTTCCTGCTCTTTTTCTTCATCATATTTTTGGTTTTGTTTCTCTTCTTCAGACATAGTATTTTACCTCCCTTACACTTTAGATTATAATTCGAGTTCTTATATGTTTTTTATTAATAAATTACAACACCCCCATATCCAACCACTGAAGATTTATCTCCAGTAACATCCCCGCTTGTTTCATATTTTATAAGCTCAGCATTTTCAGCTCCTAAACTTTTACATATATCAATCATAATCACAACAGGTATTAAACCACACATGCTAATTCTTTCACTCTTAACAGTATCCCAAACCTTTTCTGAATCTAAATCAAGTATTTTCTCTATAACTTGATAATCCTTTCTTTTTGCTTTATCATGTGGTTCATAATGGGTCATATCACTACTCGCTACAATCACTACTTTCTTATTTAACTTATTTATCGCATCTAAGATAATTTTTGCTATTTCTTTACATGTTTCAAAATCCACTCTTCCAAAAACTATTGGAACAAAACTAAAATTACTATTTATGAATTGCAAAAAAGGTAATTGAACTTCTATGGAATGCTCAAATCTATGAGCATCATCATTGCCTATAAAAATATCTGATGATTCTAACAAAACTGTTCTAAATTCATCATCAATAGCAATTTCTCCCAATGGAGTTGCCCACGATTTTTCATTTGATATGCTAACATTTTCACCGTATCCAGTGTGATTAGGCCCCATTATCACATAAATATCTGCTGGTTTAATACAGGAAAACACAGCTGCAGCAACATTGCCAGAATAAATATAGCCAGCATGTGGGACCATAATACCTTTAGAATCAAATTTGTCTAAAACTTTCGTAAAATTTTCAGATATCTTTTTTTCTAACTGCGTTTTATCATTGGGATAAAATTTGCCTGATACTATTGGCTCTCTCATATTTTACTCTCCAATTTTTCTTTTTAGATAATTTATACTCTTTTGTAATCTCTCTATACTTACAGGGATATGTGGTTCTAACACTCGAATAACTCCAGAATTTAAATACTTCTTTAGCATCTCGAATTCAAAATCACCCTCACCGGGTAATTTATGGTCTTCTGCTCCTGTTATATCATGAAGATGTATTCCTTTCATTCTATATGAATACTTTTCAAGATAAGATAAATGGGAAGTTATCCCTAAATTCTGAGAACATTGAGCATGTCCGACATCATGCCAATACACCAAATTAGGCTCATGAATCCTATCAAATATCACCTCGAATTCTTCAAACTGAGGTATTTCTCTATAATAATATCTTGTTTCAATACCAATCATTATACCACTTTCAAATGCATATTTTGTTAATTCTCTTATACTTTTTATAGCAGATTCTAAATAAATAGAAGACTTTTCTTTTCTCTCATTGACCATTTCAAAAATAATTTGCTTATACTCATCGCTAAATTTCTTACCATTGTTAAATAATTCAATTAATTCTTTATATCTTATCGGCATATCTATTCTACCACTGTGCAATACAACAGCTTTAGCAGATAATTCTACAGCAGTATCAACAGTCTTCTTCGCATAATAAACAGCTTTCTTGCGTTCATCTTCATCAATAGAAGAAACTGAAAAATAATCTGGAGAAAATTGTCCATTCATTTCTGCTGGTAATGGACAAAAATTATGCACACTGATAACTTGCAAGTCTTTGCTAAAAATCACTTTTTTCAATTCTTTTAACAAATCCTCAGGAATCATAAAATTAAGTTCCAATTTTTTAAAACCAGCTTTTTCTATCTCAGATATTATCTGTTCGGCTTTTTTATTAGCATTTTTACCAATATTCCACGCTGTTGATATAGAATAATTATTATCCATGTTATATACTTTGATAATCTTTTCTTATTAAAACATTATTCATAAGTCTCAGACAAAACCTTTATAATTACAAAATTATTTAAATCTATATATTTATTTGCTACATTTATTATATCTTCTTTTGTAACTTGGTTAATATTAACATTATAGTTTTCAAAATTATCATAGCCCAATTTATAAATTTCATCAAGACTCATTTGATAAGCTAAACCAGCATTACTTTGTAATCCACTCAAATGATTTCCTATAAGTTCATTTTTAGCAATTTTAATTTCATCTATATCAAATTCACCGTTTTTAATTATATTTATCTGTTCTCTTATCAATTTATCAATCTTGTTTAAGTCCTCAGACTTAGTTTGTATATAAATCGAAAAATACCCAGGATCAATCCCAGGAATAAAATAGGCACCCAAGCTATAACTCAAACCTTGTTTTTCTCTAATTTCCTGCCACAACCTTGAACCTCCCCCGGAAATAATTCTTGTCAATACCTCTAAAGAATATCTATCTTTATTTGTAATCTCAATACCATGGAAACCATACATTAACAATTTCTGATATTTATCAGCATATACAATTTCATCTTTTACACCGGAAACTTTTATTTGGCCAATTTTTTTGATAGGCAAATATTCTTGACTTTTTTCCCATTCTTCTAAGTTTTTTTTAACTTCTTTATATACCCTGTCTATATCAATATCACCTACTATAGTAAAAACCATATTCTTAGGATTAACATAGCTATTATAAAAATCTACTACATCTTTTCTTTTAATATTATCTAAAGTTTTCACAGTTCCAACAGGCATAAATCTATACGGATGCTTTTTAAAAAGAGCTAACCTTAAATTTTTAAGCCCAATAGCAAAAATACTATCTTCCTGAGCTTTTACTGCTTGTTTCTGCTTATATTTTTCTATTTCAAACATTTTTTTAGGGAAATTAGAATTCTTCAATATATCCGATAATATTTTTAAACCCATATTAAAATCTTCTTTTAAAACATTAATCCCCACACTAAAGGTGTTATATCCACTATCTGTTCCGATACTCCCACCCATTTGTTCTATTTTGGTTAAAATATCAGATTTCGATAAATTAACAGTCCCTCCTAAAAGCGTACTGGCAGTTAAATTAGAAATACCATTATTGTTGCTATTTTCTGCTCTAACTCCACCTTTAAAAACACATCTCAGGCTTACAATTGGAAGTTCAGAATCTTTTCTGACTAAAAGAACCATCCCGTTAGGCAAATTAAATTTTTCAGTTTGAACCTTTAATTTTTTATCTACACTTTTTGCTTTTTCTAAAAACAAATCTTTCCAAGAATCAACATTAAAATCCAAAACTACATCTTTAAGACAGTCTGAAGAAACATAATTCTTACCCAATAAATCATTTATGGCACTAATATCTGTATCTTTAGGCAACAACACAATTAAATTAAATACATCAAATTTTAAATATTTTTTTGCAACTCTTATAATATCATCTTTATTAATTTCTTGGATTCTTTTTATATACCTCTCATCAAAATTATAATCATTAGTTAAGAACTCATTAATAACTAAAGATGTAGCTTGCGACTGAACAGTTTCCAAACCAAAAATATGACTGCTTTTTACTCTATTTATAGCCTTTCTGATTTCTCTTTCTGTAAAGTCACCTTTCTTTATCTTTTCAAGCTCTTCAAATATTGTTCTAACAGATGATTTAATTCTTTTTAAATCCGTAGAAGCATATATATCAAAAAAACCTTTAAAAACAGGTGTATAATTATATGCCCCAATCCAATTAACCAAACCTTTTTCTATATTCAAGCTTTTATTTAATCTTGAGCTACCTCCTCCTCCTAAGATTGATGACAAAACGTCCAAAGCATATAAATCTTCATGTTCTATACTAATACCTCTAAAAGCTAAATTTAAATATGCTAATTGTGTAGGATAAAACTTAATTTTAACATTAGAAGTTAAACATCTACTAAATTCATTACTAAAATTATTATCTGATGGTACTCCCTTTTTTTGAGGTTTAAAAACATCTACTACTAATTCCATAATTTCTTTAAAATTTCGAGGCCCAACAACAGACATAATCATATTAGATGGCACATATTCTTTTTTATAAAATTTGGTTAAATCCTGGACACTAACTTTTTTTACTTTTTCTTCATAACCCAAAATAGGCAAACTATATGTACTATCTTTATAAATCGAATTAAACAATAATCTGTGAAGAATATATTCCGGGTCATCTTCTTGCATTTTAATCTCATTTAAAATAACCTCACGTTCTTTGTCTACCAAATCTTTTTTAAAATCTGCATCGAGTAACATATTTCTCATCAACTCTAAAGCCTCAGGCAAATACTCATCTAAGACAGTAATCTTAAAATGAGTATAATCCTTACCTGTATACCCATTTATAAAACCTCCCCATTCTCTTGCTAACTTATGTATTTCGCCAGGTTTATATACTCGGTTAGATTTAAATACCATATGTTCGGTAAAATGAGATATTCCATTACCCAGGAATTCACCTTCTCTACTGCTTCCAACTTTTACTAATATCTCTATACAGGTAATTTTATTTTCTTTAATAGTACGATTAATTAATGATAAACCATTAGATAAAATAATTTTTCTGGTAGGATATGATAAATATTCTTGATTTTCTGCCTTAACACAACCACAAACTATAAAAACAAACCCAATAAATAAAATTAACTTAAAAAAATTTGTTCTATTCATAATTTAAATTATGATACCAAAAATACGAATATAAATCAACAGCATAACATAAACAAAAACATATAAATAAGATAAAAATGAAAAAAACAATTAATTTTAAATTAATATTTTACTTTAACAAGACATAAACCCTGAGGAAATGCGGTAGGACCGGCAAATTTTCTATTTTTGGAATCCAGAATTTTCTCCATGCTTCCGGAAGGCAATTTTCCACGGCCTATTTCTATTAATGTTCCAACAATATTCCTTACCATCTTATATAAAAAACCATTTGATTCTATTTCTATTGTGATAATGTCATTATCTTTTTTTAAACCTAAATCATATATTTCTCTTATAGTAGAAATATCTTTTTTAGTATGAGATTTAAATGATTTAAAATCATGTTTGCCATATAAAACAGATGCTTCCTTTTGCATTAACTTAAAATCTAATGTATATGGTATATGTGTATAAAATCTTCTGTAAAAAGGAGAACAAAAATCCGCATTAAAAATATTATATCTATACCTTTTCTTTTTAACATCATACCTGGCATGAAAATTTAGATCAGCTTCTTCTATTTCTTTTATTAAAATATCATGCGGTAAAACAGAATTAAGAGAATATTTAAATTTTTCTAAGTTAATATCTTTGCCAATCTTAAAATTTGCCACTTGACATTTAGCATGCACTCCAGCATCGGTCCTACCCGAACCAATTAAACTAACTTTTTCTCCAATAATTTTATAAATCCCTGCCTCAATAGTCCCCTGAATACTTTCCTGCCTAACTTTATTATTTCTTGATTTTTTAGTTTTATTCATGTTACCTGCTGCCTGCAACCTGTAGCCTGAACTTTGCCTCTGCCATCCCAAATAATCAGTCCCATCATATTGAATAGTTAATTTAAAATTATGCATAAATTCAGCTGTTAGCTCATAGCTCTTGGTTGACAGTGAATAAAAATCAAATTTTTTAACCTCTT
>JAGYNU010000056.1 GCA_018399975.1 Candidatus Omnitrophota bacterium | reverse complement strand
CTAGAAGATTATCAAACTGTATATGCTAAAAAATCTGGAGCTGTAGCTGCTCCTACAGCTGGATTGCATTTTACAAAAAGTCTCTTAGAAAAATTAAAAAAGAAGGGAATAATAATAGTAGGGGTTACTTTACATGTAAATTATGCCACTTTTAATCCTGTTAGAGAAGAAGATATTAAAAGACATAAAATGTATCAGGAATATTATGAATTTCCGAAAGAAACAGTTTGTGAAATAGAAAAAGCAAGAAAAAATAAAAATAAAGTTATAGCTGTCGGGACTACTTCCTGTCGTGTATTGGAAACTGTTGCTGGTTTATTTCGAAGTTTGAAACCTGAAGCTTGCAACTTGAAGCTTGAAACCTGTAAAGGTTGGACAGATTTGTTTATTTATCCACCTTATAGGTTTAAATTGACAGATAATCTGATTACTAATTTTCACTTTCCTAAATCTACATTATTAATGTTAGTTAGTGCTTTCGCCAGTAAAGATTTAATTATAAAAGCTTATCAAGAAGCAATAAAAGAAAAATATCGTTTTTTTTCTTATGGCGACTGTATGATTATTTTATAGCTAGAATAGTGTGTAGATAAACGGAGCTACTGAAGAACTGCTTGTAAATATAATAAGAAAAGCTAAAAGTAGTAGTATAGCAATAATTGGTGTAAGCCACCATCTTTTATTCACTTTTAAAAATTCCCAGAATTCTCTTAAAATAGATAATTTACTCATAAGAAACGCATATGGTCGCATATTGCACACAGATATACGCATATATTTTTATCATAATCTGCAAAAAATATGTATTTGGCTTATGTTTATCTGCGTTAAATATAAAATTATTTAGCAGGGTGAATCTGTGTTTAAAATAGTTAAGATTCTATTTCAAAATTAATATTGTTTTTCAAAATTTTCTGAATCCATTTCTTTGTTTATTTTATTCCAATAAGTGGTTTTAGATTTATTAATTTTTTTATCTAACAAATCTTTCCTAAGAATTTTCAATACTAAACTTACAGGTGTAAAAATTATATAAAATACTAAGCCCAATATTATCTGCGTATTAATCCAGCCAATAATTTTACCCGCTGTACTAATTATAACAAAAATTGGATATATTGCAATTGGTATCATTATAGAAGTAATTAAAATAAAAATACTTATACTAATAGACCATTTAAATATTATGAGGTTTTGTTTGTATAAATTTAGCAAACTGAATAAAAAAAACAGAAAAACTAAAATTATACCAAATTTTTTTAATTCTCTTTTATCTGTTTTCATAGTTTTAATGAGTGAACAACTTACAGAGTTCGAAGAATAACGTAAATTGCATATACGAATTAAACCCAGTATTAATTTTCTTGCTATAGCCTAACTTCAAAAATTAGTGCTGGGTAAATTTAAACTAATAACTTAGCTTTGTTAAGTTGTGTCTTTATTTATTTTCAATTTATTTTGCTTTTTTTATACAATAAAAATTTTCCCATTATAAGATAATTCATTTTTGTTTTCATAAAGCATTTATAAGCTTCCTGTGGTGTGCAAACTATAGGTTCGCCTCTTACATTAAATGATGTGTTTATTATAACAGGGCATCCGGTTTTTTTATAAAATGCATTAATTAAATCATAATATAAAGGATTGTTTTTTCTTTTTACAGTTTGAATTCTTGCAGTGTAATCTACATGTGTAATAGCAGGGACACATGAACGTTTTATTTTTAGTTTATCTAATCCTGTAATTTCTTTATTTTCATTTTTCATTTTTATGCGTTTTTCATCTTTTATTTCTGCTACCAATAACATATAAGGACTAGGACAATCGATACTAAAGTATTCTTTAGTTTTTTCTAATAATACCGAAGGGGCAAAAGGCCGAAAAGATTCTCTGAATTTTATTTTTTTGTTTATTATTGATTGCATTTTTTCTGAACGTGCATCGCCTAATACACTTCTTGAACCTAATGCCCGAGGCCCAAATTCCATTCTTCCCTGAAACCATCCTAATACATTTTGTTTTGAGATAATTTCAGCTGCTATTTCTGCAATCTTGTCTGGTTTTAATTCTTTATATAATATTTTTTCTTTATCAAGGAATTCTTTTATGTAATTATTGGTATAAGATGGCCCTAATAAAGATGCTTTTTGAAAGTCGGTTTTATTATCTGTTTTTCTTTTATTATTTAAATATTTATACCATACAAGTAAAGCTGCTCCTAATGCTCCTCCTGCATCGGTTGCAGCTGATTGAATCCATATTTTTTCAAAAGGGCTTTTACGTAATATTTTTCCATTAGCAACACAGTTTAACGCTACACCGCCTGCTAAACATATATTTTTTTCTTTAGTTGTTTTATATACATGATTTACTATTTTTAATATTATTTTTTCTGTAACTTTCTGCAACGAAGAAGCCAAATCCATATGTTTTATTTCAAGTTTTGATTCAGGTTTTCTTGGGGGACCACCGAATAGATTGTGAAATCTTCTGTTTGTCATGGTAAGTCCGGTGCAATAATTAAAATATTTCATGTTAAGCTTAAATGAACCGTCTTCTTTTAAATCTATAAGTTTTTCTAATATTATATCTGTATATTTAGGTTTACCATATGGAGCTAAACCCATTACTTTATATTCACCAGAACAAACTTTAAATCCTAAATAATATGTAAAAGCCGAATAAAGCAATCCTAAGGAATGAGGAAAATTAAGTTCGGACATTATTTTTATATTATTATCAAAACCTTTTCCAAAACTGGCAGTTGTCCATTCTCCTACTGCATCAATAGTTAAAATAGCTGCTTTTTTAAAAGGGGATGGGTAAAATGCACTTGCAGCATGTGAAAAATGATGTTCAGAGAAAAGTATTTTACCTTTATAATTTAGACGTTTAGCAATATCATCTTTTAAAAAAATCTTTTGTTTAAGCCATAAGGGCATTAATTTAAGAAATGAAGTTATTCCTTTAGGGGCATAAGATAAATATGTATATAATATTCTTTCGAATTTAATAAAGGGTTTTTCGTAAAAAACAACATAATCTATCTTATCTATATTAATATTAGCTTCTTTTAAACAGTATTGTATCGATTTTATAGGAAAAGAATAATCGTGTTTTTTTCGTGAAAATCTTTCTTCCTGAGATGCTGCTATAATTTCGCCATCTTGAATTAAAGCAGCAGCAGAATCGTGATAATAACATGAAATTCCTAAAATGTTCATTTTATAAAATTATACAGACTTTATATAAATTTTCAACTATTTGTGAAAAACTCTTGTCATAGACTCGAATTTTTAATAGAATAACTTAAAGTTAAAAATATAAAGGTAACCTAATGAAATTTACTATAAAACAAAACGATAAAGATTCAAATGCACGTGTTTCTGAATTAGACACTTTACATGGGAAGATAGAAACTCCATGTTTTATGCCGGTAGGGACTCAGGCTACAGTACGGACTCTTTCTAATAGAGAACTTGTAGAAGCCGGAGCACAGATAATATTAGGTAATACTTATCATCTTTATATACGTCCGGGAATAGATTTGATTGAAAAAGCCGGCGGATTACATAAGTTTATGAATTGGAATAAACCTATTTTAACTGATAGTGGGGGATATCAAGTTTTTAGTTTACAGGAATCATCTTACAGAAGAAAAGATTATGTTACTCCAGCTCCTATGCAAAAAATATCAGATGAGGGAGTTAAATTTAAAGCCCCGATAGACGGTAGAGAATATTTTTTTACACCAGAGGAAATAATAAAAGCTCAAGTTGGGTTAGGTTCTGATATAATGATGCCTTTAGATGAATGTGTAAAATATCCATGCGAATATGACTATGCTAAAAAGGCAATGCTAAGGTCAGTAGATTGGGCAAGACGTTCGAAAGAAGAGTTTAACAGGCTACAAGCTACAGGTTACCCCGTAAAGTTACTTCGTGCCAACGGGGCAAGCAAGCTACAAGTTAAAGATAAAAGCAATCAAATCTTGAAGCCTGAAACTTGCGACTTGCAGCTTGTTTTTGGGATCATTCAAGGTTCAACATATTTAGATTTAAGAGAAGAATGTTTAAATAAAATTGTAGATATTGGTTTTGATGGATATGCTGTAGGTGGTTTAAGTGTAGGGGAGCCCAAGGAGGAACTTTTAAGGATTGCTTCTTACTCTTTAGAGCATTTACCCCGAGATAAGCCAAGATATATGATGGGAGTAGGGACTCCTTTAGATATAATAGATGCTGTTAGCTTAGGTTATGATATGTTTGATTGCATAATTCCTACAAGACACGGTAGAAATGGTACAGCTTATACTTGGGATGGTAAAAAAGTTATTAAAAATGCCGAGTTTAAAGAAGATTTTTCTCCTATAGATGAAAATTGCAATTGTTATGTTTGCAAAACTTATTCAAGAGCTTATATTAGACATTTGTTTAATACACGAGAAATTTTAGGTTTAAAACTTTTATCTTTACATAATATACATTTTTATTTACAATTAATGGCACAGATTAGAAAAGCTATAAAGAAAAATAGATTTTCTGATTTCAAAGAAACATTTATTGAAAAATATAATAATGAATAAGTAGTGAATAGTTTAAGAATAAAGTAATAAAATGATTTTAGAATAAAAAATGGATAAAATAGTTAAATATTCTAAAGATTAAAGTTTTTATCAATACTTTTTGCTTGCTATTTTCTGCTTTTAAAATGGAGGTGTTTTAAAAAATGTTAGATTTAGCTTATGCTATGGGAAGTAGTGGAGGTGCTGAAGGAGTTCAGCAAAATCCAATAGGTGTTCTTTTACCTTTTATAGTAATATTTATCATATTTTATTTTCTTTTGATTCGGCCACAAAAAAAACAACAGAAAAAACATCAAGAGATGATTGCAAATCTTAAGAAAAACGATAAAATTATAACTTCAGGTGGTATTAATGGAATAATTGTTAGTGTTAAAGATAAATCAGTAGTAGTTAAAGTAGACGATAATACAAAGTTAGAAGTGCAGAAGAATTTTATAGCAAAAGTTATAGAAAAATAGTGTTTATTTACATTAAATATTTTTTTAAGTCTGTGACATTATGTCACAGACTTATTTTTTACATAAGATTTTTGTTTTAAATGCCTTATGTTGATTTTGCGTTTTAGGATTTTTTTTGCTGTTATATTTTAGCCCACATTATCATTTCTTTTATTTATTTTCAAAAATAGCCTATCTATATAAAGCCCTTATTATCAGTCAGTTATAATAATAATATATTCTTTATAAATTTGGCATAAGTTTTGCTTTACTTATATATTTGAAAAAGGAGGAATTATGAGAGATTCTTATCCCGGAGCCAAATTAACAATAATTATGGTTATATCTTTATTATTAATTTTTTGTTTTATTAATCCTACTTTTGGGCTCGATTCTACTGATAAATATATTAGCTTTTTAAAAGAGGTTCTTAGTGATTCGTTTGTTACTATGAATATGATGGTAGATAAGAATACTGGGTTGCCTTATGATATTGTAAGCAGTAAAAATCTTAATGTTGTAGATAATAAAACCTCTCCGACAGAGATTGGGCATTGGATGGTTTCGATTATTATTGCTCGTGATATTGGATTAATCAGTAAATATAAAGCTCAGTCAGAAATGATAAAACTACTTGATACATTAGAAAGAATGCCTAAATGTAAAGGTTTTTTATTCCAGTGGTATGATGCAAAAACCGGGGAGAATACATGTGATTTTATTCCTTCTATTGATAATTTGAATTTTGATGCTTCTGTCATTGTAGCAATGAGTGCGTTTAGAAAATCCAATCCCTTGATATATAAAAGATTAGATAAGTTGTTAAAACAAAAGGATTACAAATTTTTCTGTAAAAATAATACAAAACAGTTATGTTGGATTAATCATGGATATTATAAAGATAAAAATATTTTCAGCGCATATGATTATGGGCATTTTTTTACTGAGATAGGGCTTTGTTTGATTCCAATAGTAAATCAGCAGGTTCCTGAGAAAGTCTTAACTAGTACCCAAGTTCCTATAAAAAAATCTGAAATGTTAGCCGGTTTTTACACAGGAGTTTCCTGGGATGGCTCATTATTTAATGCGTTATATCCATATATGTTTATGGGCTGGCAGATCTTACCTGAACCTATAAAAGTTAATTTGAGAAAACATATTATGTTTCATGTTAACTATGCAGAAAGAAAAAAAATAGATTTTTGGGGTTGGTCTCCTGCTTGGGGTAGTAGAGGTGATGAATATGTGGCTTGGGGAGTTCCGGATTTAGCAGATTGGGGAGGAGGATATGCAGTTGAAAGAGAAATTATAAATAAAGGTTATAGTTGTAAATTTCCTGAAGTAAGTCCATATTCAGCTTTTTTAGTAGCAGGAGTATTAACGGCTGAGGAAAAATATTTTAAACTTGCTCTTGATAATCTTATTGCTATAAAAAAGTCAGGTTTTGGTTACGGTGAATATGGTTTTTATGATTCCTTAGATTTGCAGAATAGAAAAGGAGGAAAATTTAAAGTAAGTTTAGATGAAGGAATGAATATAATAGGAGCATATAATGCATTACAACACTTACAGCAGAAAGAAGGGATTGAAGGTTATTTTTGGGATTACTTTGATGAAAAGGGATTTGAATTATCAAAAAAAATATTTAAAAAGATAAGTAACGATAAATTTTTAAACTTATGTTCAAAAAACAAACAAATTATTCACGAATTTAATCCAAATAAAATGGTTTCTTTAGATACACATTCGGTTTCAAAAGGAGGATGGGGCGCAGGTTTAGCAAGTTGTGTAAGTAAGGATACTTTTTTAGAAAAAGAAGGTATAATGGCATGGGATTTAAAATATAATATAATGAGAGATTTTGGCGGTGGGTATATAAAACTTTATAACCTTCAACCATTGAATAAATATAACTACTTGGTTTTGAAAGTAAAATCTGCTAATAATGATAATACAGAGGGTTTTAAAGTTGAACTTAAAGAACCCGGTGTTGTTTTTCCACCTGTTTTAAAATATTATATAAAGGATATATCTGCCGATAAATGGAAAAAGTATGTGATTCCTTTAGAATCAACTGTGTCAAATCAAAAAGAAAATGTTGTGCCTGAAGAATTAACCATAGTTTTTGATTCGACTATTACAGGAGTCAGAAAAGGTAACATATACATTTCTGATATCTGTTTTTATAAAAAATAAGTGTTAATTCTTATCTCTCCTGTATTCTTTTATCTAAATGTGGACAAAGCAGTTAAATCATGATAATATAGTATCAGATTTTATTTTTTTATTGGATTCCGATATAAACAAATTACTTATATCAGAAGATGAAGACCGAATTTTAATACAATTTCTGTTATCT
>JAGYNU010000055.1 GCA_018399975.1 Candidatus Omnitrophota bacterium | reverse complement strand
ACAAAAACAGATAATGTGGCAATAGCAGGTTTACTAAGTGGTAAAATTATACGCCAATATATACCAAATAAGCTGCATCCATCAATTTTAGCTGCGTCTTCTAATTCATTAGGTAAACTCATAAAAAACTGACGCAATAAAAAAGTGCCATAGGCTTCAAACAAAGCTGGAACAATCAAAGCTAAATAAGTATCAATCCAACCTATCTTGGATATCATAGCAAAAACAGGTATCATTATAACCGCTTTAGGTATCATTAAAGTAGCTAAATATGCAAAGAAAATTTTATCGCGTCCGGGGAATTTCAATCTACCAAAAGCATAAGCTGCAAACGAACTGGTAATTACTTGTCCAACTGTAACACACAAAGCTACAAAAACACTGTTTAAATAAAACTTACCGAATGGAACAGCATTCCAAGCTCTAATATAATTTGTCCACACGAACTTTTCGGGAATCCAATATCTCCACCATACAGAAGGTTGACTAAACACTTCTCCTGGAGTTTTAAAAGAAGTGATAATCATCCATAAAAAAGGAATTAACATAGTAAAACCTATAAGAGATAATACAATATATGCTAATACTTTATTACTTAATCCTTTTTTTGCTATAGTATTAAGATTCATAAAATTTATTTAATCTTTAATAATAAGTTACCTTTTTACCACCAAATTTCCAATAAACTAAAGTAACTACAAATACCATCATAAATAGTACCCAAGCTATACTGGAAGCATAACCTACATGTTGATATTGATATAAATTGTTAAATATATAAAACTGTATAGTTGTTGTAGATCCGGCAGGCCCTCCTCCAGTCATCATATATGCAAGTAAAAACCCTCCTTGAAAACCACCAATTATGCTCATAACAGCTATAAAAAATGTGGTAGGAGTTATCATAGGCCATGTAACTGACCAAAATTTCTGCCATCCATTAGCACCATCAACATCTGCAGCTTCATATAATTCTCTAGGTATATTCTGTAAAGCTGCTAAATATAGCAACATATTATAACCCCCTACAAAAGTCCATAACATTACTATCATTAAAGCTGGTTTTGCCCACATAATACTACCTAACCAATTAGGCCCTTCCAAAGGTAAATTTAAAAAATTACCAAAGTTAACAATAAATTTGTTTACTAAGCCTACAGATGGATTTGGATTTAATAACGAATACCAAATTATTGCAATTGCGGCACCTTGAGTTATCGTGGGCAGGAAAAATAAAGTCCTAAAAAAAACAACCCCTTTTATTTTTTGATTTAAAGCAAGAGCTGCTAATAAAGAACCAAAAACTTGTAAAGGTATAATCAACATCAAAAACAAAGTATTATATAAGTAATACCAAAATTTTGGGTCATTTGGAATAAAATGGCCATTTTTAATCGAAAACCCTAATAAATTTATAAAATTTTGTAATCCAACAAATTGAGGAGGAGTAAAAATTTCCCATTTTAAAAAACTTAAAACTAAAGATGCTATTACAGGAAAAAAAGTAAATATTAAAAAGCCAATAAAATTAGGCAATAAAAAACAGAAAGCTATTAATATCTCTTTACGTTCACTTGTCATTATAATATCTTAATTTTTTTTATAAGTAATTCTATATTTAGTCCCAGCTTCGGTATCTTCTAATATAACCCCAATATCCTTAAGTTTTCCCCTTATAATATCAGCAAAATCAAATAATTTCTTATCACGGGCAATATTTCTAATATCAATTAATATATCTAATAATTCAGTTTCTATCCCTTTTAACTTTTTATTCTCGGCTTCATTAAAAAGGCATAAAATATTGCCTAATTCTTTTAATTTATTTTTAATTTCCAAAAGTAATTTTTTTTCACTTAAAGACAAACTTTTTTCTTTACTATCTAAAAACTTATTTGTGTAGCTAACCAAATCAAATACTTTTGATAATGCAACCGCTGTATTAAAATCATCATCCATAGCTTTTCTAAATTCTGAAACTACTAATTCAAATTGCTGTTTTAATTCTTTAGCTGAGCCCTCTAACATTTTTCGTTCTGATTCATTTGAGTTATTAATGCCTTTACATATATCTTTTAATTTACTTATAAGTATCCTTAATCTTTCAGCTGCTTTTTCAGAATCTTCAAGCTTATCCCAGGTAAAATCCAAAGGTTTAGAATAATGAGTTGATAAAAATAAAATATCTAAAGCATCCGAAGAATATTTTTTCATAACATTTTTAATAGTAATAAAATTGCCAAGTGATTTTGACATTTTTTCTCCATCTATAGTTAACAAACCATTATGCATCCAATAATTCGCAAAATCCTTTCCAGCAGCTTCAGCTTGAGCTATTTCATTTTCATGATGAGGGAAAATTAAATCCCGACCTCCGCAATGGATATCAAATTTAGCTCCTAAATATTTTGTACTCATAACCGAACATTCTATATGCCATCCGGGCCTGCCTTTCCCCCATGGACTATCCCAATAAGGTTCATGTTCAGATACTTTTTTCCATAAGGCAAAATCTAATTTATCTTTTTTGTTTCTATCTTCTTTTAAACGACTTTGCTGGCCAAGACTTTCTATATCCTGACCTGACAATTTCCCATAGTCTTTTAGTTTTCTAACAGAAAAATATATATTACCACCAGATTCATATGCATATCCTCTTTTAATAATCTCTTCTATCATATCTATCATATCATTTATATGTTCTGTAGCCTTCGGTTCTACATCGGCTCTTTTTATTCCTAAAAATCCCATATGTTGATGATACATTTTTTCATATTTTTCAGCAATTTCTTTAACTTTAACTTTAATATCTTTGCTATTATTTTCAATTTTAGCCGCCGCATCTATAATTTTATCATCTACATCTGTAATATTCTTAACATATTTAACTTCATATCCACTAAACTCAAAATACCTTCTCATCACTTCGAAAACAAGACTACTCCTAACATGTCCTATATGAGGCTCATCATACACTGTAGGGCCACATACATAAATACCAACTTTATTTTTTTCAATAGAAACAAATTCTTCTTTTTTATTGTTTAAAGTATTACTAATATATATACTCATAATTTAAATCCCTTTTTAAAATAAATATAATTAGTAAACAGCATTTTATAATACAAATTCTTTTTTTTCAAATTGTGTATCTATAAATCTATTAAAACTACACAAAAACATGCTATAGCCTCGTTTTTACCAATAGTATCAATTTTCTCATTAGTAGTAGCTTTCACATTAACGCAATCATTTATATTTAAAAATTTTTTTATATTTTCTTCGATTTGCCTTTTATAAATTGATATCTTAGGTTTTTCCATAACCAAAGTAATATCTAAATTAACAACATGGTATCCTTTATTAAATAACATATCTTTAACTTTAGATAATAATATCATACTCGAAATATCCTTATAATTAGAATCAGTATCTGGAAAATGCATACCTAAATCTCCTTCCCCCATAGCACCCAAAAGCGCATCACATATAGAATGAATTAAAACATCAGCATCAGAATGCCCAGAAAGTTTTTTATCAAAAGGAATCTTAATTCCCCCCAAAATTATATATTCCCCAACAACCAATTTATGTATATCATAACCAAAACCTATTCTCATTGGCTTTCTCCTTTTTTATCTCTCATCAAAACTTCGGCAATACTTAAATCAAGCGGAGTGGTAATTTTAATATTACTTTCTTTCCCTTTAAGTATTTTTATCTTCTTATCAAATTTTTCTAAAACCTGAGAGTCATCTTTACATAATTTTAAATCATTTACAGAAATATTTTTATATGCATATAACAAACTTTCACTGATAAAAACTTGAGGCGTTTGTATTTCCCAGATATCAGACCTTTTTAAAGTCGAATGAACTATATTATTACCTGGAAAACTTTGCTTTATAGTAGACTTCATTGGCGTTCCTACTACTATACCTTCCACAGACTTATCATTATTTAACTCTTCTATAACCTTGCTAATAATTTTCTCATCTACTAAAGGACGAACGCAATCATGTATTAATATATACTTGCAATTATCCTTTACATATTTCAATGCATTTAATACAGACTCGCCTCTGGTATCGCCCCCTTCAATTACATAATCAACTTTTTTTATATCCTCTTTACGTATTATATTATTAACTTCTTCTTTTATTCTTTTATGCACTATCAGTATTATATTATCTATTAATGGACACCTATCAATCTTTTTTAAGGTATGCAAAAAAATGTATTGACCATTTAACTTTAAAAGAGGTTTAAAAACATTAGAATTCATCCTTTTCCCAATACCTGCTCCTGGAATAATAGCAACATTTCTCATAATAAATATTAAATAAGTCTTTAGCGGTTTTTGTTAACAACAGGGACAGCGAAAATCATTCTTCCTGCAGAAGTTTGCAAAACGCTGGTAACTTCAACATTAACTTTTTTGCCTATTAAATGTTTAGATTCATCAACTACTATCATAGTGCCATCATCTAAGTAAGCCAAAGCTTGAGATTGTTCTTTGCCTTTTTTAACCAACTGAACTTTTAGATTTTCTCCCGGTAATACCACGGGCCTTAAAGCATTGGCTAAATCATTTATATTCAAAACATCAACTCCTTGCAATTCTGCAATTTTATTCAAGTTATAATCATTGGTCAATATCTTACCCCCCAATATTTTAGCTAGTTTTACCAATTTTGCATCAACTTCTTTAATATCCATAAAATCCTGTTCCTGAACTGAAACCTGAATTTTAGAATTTGTTTTAATTTTATTTAAAATATCTAATCCTCTTCTACCTCGATTCCTTTTTAAACTATCTTCAGAATCAGCTATATGCTGTAATTCTTTTAATATAAATCTTGGTATAATAAATTTCCCACTCATAAAACCAGCATTTACAATATCTGCTATTCTTCCATCAATAATTACACTGGTATCAAGAATAACTAATCGAGTGCTTTCATTTTCTCTTACTAATTTTACATAAGGTATAGCTAAATTAAATTCATCTTTGGCTTTTATACCAATTAATATCCCCAAATAACATAATATTACAGTGATTACGGATTTAATAAAAATCCAATATTCATATTCCGACATAAATATGGCTAAAAATTGGTTAAAAAGTGAAGAAACTATTAATCCAATTAAAAGTCCAAAGAAAAAAGCAGAAATAGTCCGAATGGTAACTTTTATAACCAATAAACGTATCAGTAAAAATACCGCAATTATGCTAATTCCTATGATTATATTAATTAACGGAGAACTAAAAATACCCTCAGTAAAGTTCAAGGCTAATTGGTATCCTGAAAAAATAATAATACTTATCAAAAATAATCCGTATAATATATATTTCATGTCATTATTCTCTATTTTAGCAAAAGTTCGATAACCTGATTTATTTCGTCAACCCAATTTAACTTAATACCTTTTATATTATTAAGATTCTCTCTATAAACACCAGGCAAAACACATCTCTTAAAACCTATTTTGGAAGCCTCTTTCAACCTTTGGCCTATACCCATAACAGTCCTTATTTCTCCTCCTAAACCTACTTCTCCTATTACTATTACATCTTTTTCTATGGGTATATTTTTAAAGCTAGACGCAATTGCAATACAGATAGCTAAATCAATAGAAGGGTCGAAAAGTTTCATCCCTCCCGCGACTTTAACAAAAACATCCATGTTTTTTAAAAACAAACCGGCTCTTTTTTCTAATACTGCCAATAACAAAGAGACTTTATTGTAATCTACTCCAGAAGTCCTTCGGATAGGATTACCAAAAGTAGCTTCACTTACCAAAGCTTGAATTTCTACTAAAACAGCTCTAGTCCCTTCTATAATTGGAACTACCACAGAACCAGAAGATTTTTTAGCTCTCTCAGAAATAAATATTTCTGAAGGATTAGAAACTTCCTCTAATCCCTTAGATGTCATGTCAAAAAAACCTACTTCATCAGTAGAGCCAAACCTGTTTTTAACACATTTAACTATCCTGTAATTAGAATACTTTTCTCCTTCAAAATATAATACTGTATCAACCATATGTTCAAGTAACTTTGGACCGGCAAGTATCCCTTCCTTTGTAATGTGTCCTACCAAAAATATCGTAATTCCTTTAAGCTTAGCAATATAAATCAGTTGATTAACCGTTTCTCTAATTTGACTTATTGTCCCTGGGCTTGAACTTAAATAATCACATGATATAACTTGCACAGAGTCAACAACTATCATCTTAGGAGAAATTTTATTTATATAAGCTTTTATAACTTCTAACTTAACCTCGTTAACCATATATATATATGAAGAATTTACTTTTAACCTCTTTGTTCTAAGTTTAGCCTGTTGAACAGACTCTTCTCCACTTACATACAAAACATTATAACCTTCAGAGGCTACCTTGCCAGTTATTTGATAAAGTAAGGTAGTTTTTCCGATACCCGGTTCTCCTCCTATTAAAACAACTGCCCCTTTAACAATTCCTCCTCCTAAAACTCTATCAATCTCAATTATTTGTGTTTTTTTCCTAATATACTCAGAAATTTCAACTTTATCTAAGGAGATAGGGTCTTCTTTTAATTTTACTTTTTTGACATTTTTGTCAACATCAGATATTGTTTCTTCAACAATACTATTCCATGCACCACATTCAGGGCATCGCCCTGCCCATTTAGGCAATTGAAACCCACAATTCTGACAAACATAAACAGTTTTACTTTTTGGCATAATTTTTTAACGTAATTCAATTTGACACTTTTTTAATCAAAACCACCCTTAAAATACCCACGATTACCTTCAATTTCTTCATCTTTTTTTGGAGGCCTATGCAATAATTTCCAAGGATGTGCTTTTATCTCTTCAATCATATCAACAGCATTATTATACAATAAATCGTCTGTTAATAACTTACCTAATGTACCCTCCCCTTTGTTAATTTTATTCATAATAGTCTTAGTTTCATCAGTTACATCTATTAAATTTTCAGTTAATTGTTTTGAATTAAGTGCCATATTTTTTAAAAAATCAACAAATTTTTCTTCTTCAAATAAATCATTTATAGCATCAGCTGTTTTATCCAACTTTTTAAATGCTTCATATCCAGCAGATGTAATCATTGAAACAGGTATAGGATCTTTTCCTATCAAAATGCCCTGGTCTTTTAATATCTGCCCTTTAACCCCAGGAGAAATTTCTAAATATGTTTCCCCTACTAAACCTAACCTATTAATTGTTACTAAAGAATCGGATTTTATAACTGCCCCATTTTCAATCCATGCTTCTAAAGAAACAATAGTTTCTCCGCTTTTACTTTTGTGAACAACATTAATTTTTTTTATCTCTCCAACTTTCACTCCAGCTAATCTAACAGGTGCCCCTACTTCAAGACCTCCTGCATAATTAAAATAAATCTTTAAAGTATACCCCGGCTTAAACATATAAAAATCACCTATGGAAAAAATAACTATTATTAATAAAACCAAAGCTAAAAACACAAATACACCAACTTTAGTTTCAAAGTTATATTCATCTTTTCTGCTCATAATATTACCCCTTAGTTTTTAAATGGAACCCCACGGGGCAAGCCCTGTGAAATATACTTTCGTATTTCACGGGGCAAGCCCTGTGAAATATACTTTTGTATTTCACGGGGCAAGCCC
>JAGYNU010000054.1 GCA_018399975.1 Candidatus Omnitrophota bacterium | reverse complement strand
AATTCTTGTTTTTTGTCTTTTATACCTAATTTTTCTAAAGCTAATACAGTTTCTACTTTAATCTTTAAATTATCGGTTTCTGCATATATATCTTTAAGCCTATTTATTATTTTTTTGTTTTCTACGCCTAATATACCTAAAGCTTTTATGCAGGATATTTTTATTTTAAAACCTTCCTGATAGGTAAATTCAATAAGTTTATCTGTAACTTCGGGTGTAGTAATTTGCAGCTTTACTAAAGCTTCGGCTACAGCAGGCTGAAGATGCCAATCATGACTGAGTTTAATTAAAGTTTCTACTACTGTGCCTAATTTATAGTTTTTTACGCCCATTTCTCCAAAAGCATAAACGCAGGCATTTTGTATGCCAGTTGATTTTTCTTTTGCAAGTCTAAGTAATTTAGAAAGTATTTTTTCATCATTTGTTTTTAATTTTCCTAAAGCTTTTATAGCAACAATTCTTAAACCTATATTCACATCAGGTTCTGTAAGTTCAAGCAATTTTTCTATCACTCTATCGTCTTTTATACCTAATGTGCCTAAAGCTACAATAGATGTTTTCTGGAGTTCTAAGTTTTCGGATTCTATAAATTCAAATAGTTTATTTATTATTTTTTTATTTTTTATACCGGATTTTCCTAAAATAAAAGCAACTATTTCTTTATCTTTATCATTACCGTTATTGGCAAATTCAAATAGTTTGTTTATTATGTTATTGTTTTCTTGAGATAATTTGGCTAAAACTTTTGCTGCAGCTTCTTGAACATTTCTGTCATTATCTCTTATAAATTCAAATAACTTTTGTTCTGCTAAGGGTAGAATAAATTTTTTTATATTTTCAGGAAGTTTAAATGAAATTTCCAGTCCTTTTATTTGAATAAATTTATCTTTACAGTTTAAAAAATTTATTAAAATTTCAACTTCGTCGGAATTTTTCGGGGAAGCTTGTAAAGAATCTTCCAGGGTATGGACTATTTTTTCTATTACAGGGGTTAAAACAGGACGTATAGTTCTTGCTTTTAATAGAGAATTATATGTTAGATTTGTTAATAGTATGGTTGTAGATAATAATAATATGTATCTGATTTTATAACTTTTCATTATATTACTATTTTATAATTTTAAGATAAAATGTCAAATTTTAATCTTTTTATACTAAATTATTTATTTTTCTAAAGAATTACTTCAAAAAAAACTTGACAACACTTAATATATATGGTATTTTTGCAGGCAATACTACACAATATATTGGTATGTTTACTAAGAGAGTTGTTTTATAATATAAAATAATAGCTATATTTTCTTTTCACCTTAATTATATGGTAATTTGTTATTTTAAGGGAGGGAAAGTAATTTTATATTTTTTAAAGAAAAAATTTTTTTCATATTACTTTTTTAGCATGCCTTTATTGTCTTATCTTTTATTCTTTTCTTTTTCTTTAGTTATCAATTCTTTATTCAACCAAAATTCAAAATCGAATGTTAATATATCCAAAAGGATATTTTGTAAGATAAATTATGCCCAAAATGTTAACTTTTTAAACTGTTTTAATAAGATTATAGAGATAAAATATGTAACATCTTCATAATAAACAACTTATAGCTTATATAAAATTTGACAAACCGTCTTTTATATGGCATATTTATATTAATAACAAAAGGGTGGTGATAATAATGACATATATTGTAAGAAAATTTGGTTGGCTTTTTCTTATAATATCCCTTTCTCTTTTTTTCTTTTCTCAAGTAAGTAATTTTCCTAAATATAAAATAAATACTGATTATTTATCTTTTATTACTTTTCGTTTGGTAAGAGATGTTCCCAATTCTAATGATATCGATGGGTATATAGCGGCTAAATTAAATTTGCTATCGGACTATTTAGAGTTAACTAAAGACAAAGAATCTATGGTGCAGCTTTTAAAAGATGCATGGAATTTAAGAGGTAAGAAAATAGTAGAAATTAACTCTACTGAATCTGGTGGAGGGGTTGCAGCTTTATTATCTGCCAGAAAACGGTTTTATCAAAAAATTGGAGTGGATTGGTCTTGGAAAATTGTAAAGGGGGATGGTGAATTTTCAGCTGCCGTTAAAAGAATTTTTAATGGACTGCAGGGAGAAAATCAGGATATAACACTATCAGATTTAGAAGCATTAAGAAAAACATGTAGTGAATTTGCCGCAGATTTTAAACCCGAAGAATATGATGTTATTGTAGTTCATGATAATATTTTGCCTCTCATAGAATATTTTCAAGACAGATTACAGAAATTAACTGATGAAGGTGTTATTACAAAAGAGGAGTGGCCTAAATTTATATGGCGTTCTCATATGGATACGACTAATCCAGATTTAGGAGTATGGGAACAATGTGGATTAAAAGAGTATGTTAATCGATATGATAGCATGGTGGCTACTAAACCGGAATATATTGAGAGTCTGAAGGGAATAGAAATTCCGACTTCTACAATTTTTCCGGCTATTGATCCTCTGGATAGCTTTAACCGGGAGGTAACCTCTAAAGAAATCGAACACACTTTAAATAAAATTGGTTTATCACAGGATGATAGAATAATTGCTCATATAAGCAGATTTGATAAGTGGAAGGGGTATCCTGATACTATAAAGATGTTTCAGGAATTAAAAAGTGAGGGAAAGATAGAAGAAAATGTCAAGTTAGTATTAATAGGAGAGTCTGCAAGTGACGATGATGAAGGAGGACAGCAGCTTAATGATATTTTGGATTTAGTTGGTGATGACCCGGATATAAAGGTTTTATTAAAAGGAACGGTTCCTGAAGAAGTAAATCCGGATAATATAATAAAAATTGAGGTTTTAGAACAAAATGTTATTCAATGGATAGCTAATGTCATAGTTCATCCTGCTTACGCTGCGGGGTTTGAGATGTCTTTAACTAGTAGCCTTTTAAAATCTTTCAGAGATCTTAATGGAGATGAAATTCCTGAAGGTAGAGTAGTTATTGCTAGTAAAGTTGGGGGTATTCCCGATCAAATAAGACTTAATCCTGTAAATGGTCTCTTAATACCTGCTGGAAAAATGGGGGCTGATAATTCTGAAAAAATAGCTAAAATGAAAGAAGCTGTAATTGATGCTTTAAATCCTGATAGGTCTGATGTAATAAATTTGATGGGAAGAGGATCTAAAGATAGAGTAGTCGAAAATTTTCTTATAACTAATATTGTTAGTAGTTGGTTAAAGCTTTTTAATCTTCAATTAAACCCTTCAACACCTTAGTCTCATAGATTTTAATCAGTTTTAAAAATTATATCTGAATTAAATTATAAGACATTTATTTTCAGTAATTTAGAGTTATATAGTAACTTGACAAGCAAATATATATATGCCATACTTTGTTTGTGTATAAATGAAAACAAGATATTAATGTAATATAAAGAGAGGTTCAATTGATAAATTTAAAGAAATTTTATAAAACTGTTTTTGTTTTATTTACAATTTTTTCAGTAACTGTTTTATCTGGTTTTTATATAAGTTTAAGTGTTCAAGCTGAAGAATCAATTGTATTAGAGAAAAGTTATAATTCAACTATTATTTCTTCGATTTATAATTTAGGCAAAGAATTAAAATATGATATTGATAAAGAACAGCTTTTTGATAATTTAAGTTATTTTGGTTCTTCGCCTTTAGTTTCAGAAAAAATTTCTCCTGATGCAGTAATTAAAGCAGCAAGAAATCAGGGTATATTTTTAAATGGTTTTAGGTTAGAAGAAAATGTTTTAGATAAATTATCAGAGATTCAAGAGTCTTTTATAGTATATTTAAAAGATATTGGATATTGTGTAGTTAAAAGTGTTGTAATAAATTCCGATAAATATTGTTTTAAATGTATATTGCCAGATAAACGGATAAAAGATTTTTCTAAAGAAGAATTTATTTCTTTATGGGATAAAAATGTATTTTCATTGCCATTGGTGGGTATGATGGCTAAAAGATTAAATTCGGGTAATGTTAATGCCAATAACAGATTCATAGCTATCTATTCTTATCATTCAGATGAAGATTTTAATGAGTTCAGCAAGATTTTAGATAATATAAGAAAAGAAGCTGAAGATAAAGGGCAAAAACTTATTTATTTGGACGAATTAGGCCTTATTCCTGATGGAACAATTAAGCAAAGAATGGAGAGTTTAAATGTATCAAAACAGGAAGCTTTTAATCAGATAAAAAATTCCATTAAAGAAGAAGACAATATGCTTGAGAAAGGAATTCCTGTTCATTTACCTAATCCTTTTTATAATAAAATATTTTCTTATTTGGCGAAATATAAAATTAAATCTATTATAGAAGATTTGGATTATTTTTTGTGGGAACAAATAGTTTCTTTTGATAAATTAAAATTGCACGATAAAGCGACTAAACTTTTTTTTACAAGAAATATAGATGATTATGTTTTTACAATGAAGGAATATACGAGAGGATTTTGGGAACACAATGTAAAGAAAAGGGATGAATTATACAGAAAACAGATACAGAGAATTATAAATAAATATCCCGATGCATTGATTTTTACATTAAGAGGTATAGGGCATTACGGTATGGAAGAAAATATAGAAACAGATGATTTCTCAGTAGAGACATTAGTATTTGCTCAAGGAAGATTTAGGAGTAATCTTATAAGTTCTCAGGTTTTGCATGTTTTATGGGCCAATGGAGTAAGAGTGAAAGAAAGCAAAGAAAGAATGATGTTTTTGAAAAGCTTTGTCCAGGAGTCTTTAAGAGCATATTTAAAAAACAAAGATATGAAGATTTCAGAGGCTACTCGTAAATCGGTCAAGATGACTAAAGATTTGACCGAGAAAGATATTATAGAATTGTCTGCTGATATAAGCAGAGCTACTTTATTGCGTAAATTTAAAAAGACAGAGAATGTATGGGAATTTGTATATAATTGGGTAAGTAAAAATAAAGAAAACTTACCTGAATTTTCAGAGGCTGTAGAAAACTAAAAAATTTTTATAGATAATTAAAAGGTTTAGAAATGTCTAAAGTAGAAGGACAATTGTAAATAATATGAAAATTAAAAATAAGAAACTTTTTGCAGCTATAACTATTATAGGATGTTTGGTTTGTTCTTTTTGCTTAGGTAGTAATATTGTTTTGCAGAGTAATGGTTTTGGTATCTATAGCGCCAGAGTAGTTCGTTCAAGTATAGATTTTAATCCTGTTGAGTTTTTTGGTAGTGATTTTATAGATAAAAAATATCGTATTGATGTAAGGGGAAAAACTCAAGAAGAAATAGAACAGGAAATCATCGAGCATTATTTAAAATTAAAGAATGTTTTATCTGGTAATTCTATTACAGCAAATTCAGCTGTTAGAGTAGGCTTAGTAGATAGTGAATATATCCCGGGTTATTATACATTGGGTGAATTAAAGCAGGGGCATCCTGAAAGATATCAGCAGATGCTTGATACCTGGATTTTAGGAGGCCTTATAAAAGAAAAAGTTAAAGGATATGTAATGTATTATTATAGATTTTTGTGTAAACTGACTAGTAGTCATATTGCTTCGGATATTTCAAGACGTATAGGATATATGGATGGAGAGGAAGTAAAAGGTATACTAAGAGGAGAAATAGAAAATCCTATAAGTGATAGGATATATAGTTTAAGTAATGAAATTGTAAAAAATTTATCTATTAGGCAACTTAAAACTTACTATAAACGCAGTGAAGTAGAAAATTTTCTTTTTACAACACACACAGATGAAGAAACCGGTGAGAGTTATCTAGAAATTAGTGATGAAGTTTTGTATATATTAGATAGTGAATGCGGGCAGGAAGATAAAGAAAACGCAATAAGGAATATGAGGCAATTAGCAGAGCGTATTAAGGTAGGTGTTGAAGATTTTATAACATGGCAGCCCAGTATTTTAGGAAAAGATAGTTTAGTAAATAAACTTACAGTCTTAGAATTAGAAGATTTAACCAGGGTTATTGCTAAGTCTGTTATATTAGGGAATCCTTTTGCAAATTTTGATTTTTATCATTACGATAATAAACGTGCTAATAGGTGGAGTTATTATTTAATTCCGCAAATAGAAGAACATTTCTCTAATAGGGGACAAACGGTCAATAGGGGTATAAAGGATTTATTAGAACGAATAGAGGATTGGAAAAGAGATGGGGTAGAGATAAAGGAAGTAATGCCTGAGATTGAAGGTAGAATTACAGATATTTTAGGAGTTAAGGATTTAGAAGAGATAAAAGAAGTAGTATCTTTTGATGAAGAATTAGTAAAAGTGGTGGATAAGTTAGAACAAAATCCTTATTCAGTAGGGGAAGAAAAATTAACAGATTTGATAAAAGAAGTTCACCAATTTGAATGTTTAAAAGAATTGGCGAAGATTGCCACTTTAGGTAATATTATTGATTTAAGTGTATCTGCGATAAGAGAACCTTTTTTAGCTAATCCTTCAAGATTTATAACTAAGAAGTTTTCGTCGGATGAAGATTTTGTAGTGAGTGCTTTTAAAAAATTTTACCGTGATGTGGTTAAATCCAACAAGCAACTAAACTTAGCTTATTTTTTAGATAACCATGGGGAAGTGACGTTTGACCTTTGGTTTATTAGAGAATTGCTTTTAGCAAATGATAACTTGTCGATTACAGTAATACCTAAATCAAAGTTTGTAAGCAATGATGTGTCATATGAATCATTGATGGAAATTTTTGCACATGATGCAGATAATGCTCAATATTTTGCTGAATTAGATAGATTAAGTAGAGATAGCGGTAGGTTTAAGTTGGTAAATTATGGGTTTACTTCCCAGGGTATTGATTTGAGAGAAGTTGATCCTCGTTTTATAGAACTTTTACAGAATATAGATGTTTGCATATTGAAAGGTGCTGCAAATATGAAAACCACTCAAGGATTTAATAAAGACAGATATAATCTTTTTATGGTTAAATCTCCTAAGATGTCAGAGTCTTCTGGATTAGATTATGAAAAGGAACCTTTAATATTTGCTTATTTCCCTGCAGGAACTAAAGTTGGGATAGGTTTACCTGATTTGGAAAATCCGGTAACTACTCCATTTACAGGTAAACAAATGCCTGTAGTTGAACGTTCTTTATGGCAATATGTAAAGGAACATCCAGAATATTATGATTTTTAATGATATAAAAGATTAAAAAGTACATTATGAAGATTAATATAAATAAAAATAGGTTGGCTGTTATATGTTTTTCTTTAGTTTTGGTTGTATTGTTGTTTACTTTTGAATGTAGCTTTTCGAGAATGGTGAGGGAAACAGAAATTTCTTGGGATGAGTTTACCAATAGTCAAATTCAGCAATTTAGAAGTAAATATAATTCTTGGCAATATATAGAAAAGAGAGATATGTTTAAAGAAGATATTAGAGCTGCCGGAGAACATATTCCGATGATTATAGATTGGGTTAGGAGTATATTTAAAGATTATGGAGAATTTGGTAGAGGTAAGTTAGTATTTTTAGGTGGGGCTGCTAAGAAAGCTTACCAGGTAGCTAAAGTTTTAAGTTTAGAATATGATGATATCGATTCTTCTAATATAGTATATATTGATATGCCGAGGGAAGTTATAAAAAATTCGTCTAAGGAGGATCTATTTGAGTTTATGAGACAGGAGGGTGTTTATGACGAAGAGGCAGTTACATTTGTTGATGTTTGTATAGATTGGTCTCAAGATAATGACCCTATATTGAGGTTATCGGAGATAATAACTGATTTCAAACCGGATATTCTAATTTCTTATGCT
>JAGYNU010000053.1 GCA_018399975.1 Candidatus Omnitrophota bacterium | reverse complement strand
TTCCCCCGTTAGATGCGAAACATTTAATGGATCGAGGGTGATAAGGGAAGATTCTGCATCTGAAGTTGTTTATGACGGGGTATGGTTAAAAGATATGCGGAAAAAATTGGATTTATATCCGGATGAATTGGCTTTTCTTTTAGGAGAAGACGTTGCAACGAGTTATGTGAGAGCACTTGAGAAAAGCAGTGAGATATTGCCGGTTTGGGTAGTTGGTAAAGTTATAAATGAGATTAATAATAGAAAAATAAAAGTATCAGAAGAAGAAACACTTACTCCGAATCAGGAGATAAGGGTTATAAAAGATGAGCTTGGGTTAAGTACTGAAGAGTTTGCTCGTAAGTTAGAAATGTCGGTAAATTTTCTGCATCTTTTACTTTCTACTGCCATGCCGGTTTCCGAAGAACGTTTAACGAAAGCGAGACATTTAGTTGGGAAAGAAGATAAAGTTGATATTTTGGTTCATATACAGCGCGAACTTGAATTAAATGATAAACAATATGCTTATAGTTTGGGTATTAATACAGGCGAGCTTTGGGAATTATATAATTATAAAAAAAAAGTTTCTGAAAAGATTTTAGCCGGAGCACGAGCTTTAAAAGATGAATTAAATACAAACATAGATAAAGATGATTTAGGTGAATATGCTGATTTAGAAGGCGAGGATGATATAGGTTATGAGGTTCAGCATAATATTTCAAGAAAAGATTTTTTATATAATCCTGGACATTTATATTGGCGTTTGATAGTAAATGAGATAATGAATATACTTAATATAGATGAAGAAGGTTTAGCAAAAAAGTTGGAAGTTGAATTAATAGCATTGCGTAATTGTTTACATAGAGGGTATCCATTATCTTCCAAGATTGTTGAAGAATCAGAAAAATTACTTACAGATGGCCAGCTTAAATTGTTAATCGAGAATGTAGAAAAAAGAAGATCGGAATTCGGTAAATAATTTATTTTGTACTTCCATAAATAAACGGTGGAGTTGAAACAGATAAGATACAAATAACAAATTACCAATTTCTAATTGACCTAATTTCTAATCGATTCTCGATTCTCGATTCTCAATTCTCAATGTCAAATTAAAAAAAATTATTCATTACTTATTTTCTCCTTACATCTTATATCTTTTTATATTTTTGTCCTTTCAGCTTTCAGCTGTAAGCTGTTTGCTAATATATTTTGCCTATTCCGGAGGTTTTCTATTTATATATTTACAATAGTTGACAAGATAAATGCAGATGGTATAATAAAAATCTAAACTGGTAATGAATTTTAAAAAGGAAACTCCTGAAACAAGAAAGGTTTAATTAAAAAGATATATTGGTTTAATAGCCTTTTGATAAAGGAGTGGTGTTTAAGGATGTGATATAAAATGAAAATGCGTGGTGCTAAAATTTTTGTGGAGACTTTAAAAAGAGAAGGAGTAAAACATATTTTTGGCTATCCTGGAGGAGCTGTATTACCTGTTTTTGATGAATTGCATGATTCTAATATAAGTTTTATATTGACTCGTCATGAACAGGGAGCTGCACATGCTGCCGATGGATATGCTAGAAGTACAGGAAAAGTTGGAGTTTGTATTGCAACTTCAGGACCAGGTGCTACAAATTTAGTTACAGGTATAGCTAATGCTTATATGGATTCCATCCCAATAGTAGCTTTTACCGGACAAGTCAGGACTGATTTAATAGGAAATGATGCTTTTCAGGAAGCAGATGTTACCGGTATTACAAGGCCTATAACTAAACATAATTTTTTAGTAAAAAATGTTAATGACCTTAGCAGGATTGTAAGAGAAGCATTTTACATTGCTTCTACAGGCAGGCCTGGCCCAGTAGTAGTAGATTTGCCTGTGGATGTTCAAATGAACGAAACTGATTTTAATTATCCTAAAAATGTAGATTTAAAAGGTTACAAACCAGTTTATGAAGGGCATCTTAAACAAATCGAAAGAGCTGCAAAATTAATAGCCACAAGTAAAAGGCCAATAATATATGCAGGTGGTGGTATTATAATTTCAGGAGCATCAAAAGAACTCCGTGAATTATTTTTAAAGACTAATATTCCTGTAACGACTACTTTACTTGGCTTGGGTGCATTTGACCAGAAAGAAGAATTATCTCTTGATATGTTAGGAATGCATGGTACAGTTTATGCTAATAATGCTATTATGGATTCGGATTTGATAATTGCAATTGGTGCAAGATTTGATGATAGGGTTACCGGCAAGATAGATAAATTTGCTCCTTATGCTAAAGTTATTCATGTAGATATTGATCCAGCTGCTATCAGTAAAAATGTAGTTGTTGATGTTCCTATAGTGGGCGATGTAAAAGATGTGTTAAAAAAACTAAATAAGATAGTTAAAAAACCAAAGATAGATGAATGGTTAAGATTAGTAAAACAATGGAAAAAAGAATATCCTATAGTATATGATAGTAAAGCTACAGTCGTAAAACCTCAATATGTAGTAGAACAGATTTATAAAGCTACAGGGGGTGATGCTATAATTAGTACAGAAGTTGGGCAGAACCAAATGTGGGCAGCTCAGTTCTATGAATTTACTAAACCCAGAACTTTTATATCCAGTGGAGGTTTAGGGACTATGGGATATGGTTTTCCTGCAGCCATTGGAGCTCAGGTTGGAAATCCGGATAAAATTGTTTTTGATATAGCAGGAGATGGAAGCATACAAATGAATATCCAAGAATTATGTACGGTTGCAAATTATAACATACCAGTTAAAATAGCTATATTGAATAATTCTTATCTTGGTATGATTAGACAATGGCAGGAGCTTTTTTATAAAAAAAGATATATGGCTTCTTATTTAAAAAATCCTGATTTTGTTAAATTAGCAGAATCTTTTGGTGTTAAAGGTATTAGAGTGGAGAAGAAAAGAGAAGTTAAAACTGCTATTAATGAAGCTATTAGAATTAAAGGCCCAGTTTTATTGGATTTTGTTGTATCGGAAGAAGAAAATGTATTACCTATGGTTCCTACAGGAAGTGCTATAAATAGGATGATAGGTGGAATGGCGTAATACAGAAAACAGAAAACAGAAGACAGATAACAGAAAACAGAAAAAATCTGACTTCTGACTTCTGATTTCTGAATTCTGCATAATCGAACGAAGTGAGGTTAAATATGAAGCATACAATATCGGCATTAGTTGAAAACAAATTTGGAGTTTTAGCTCATGTAGCCGGTTTATTTAGTGCAAGAGGCTTCAATATTGATAGTTTAGCTGTTGGAAAAACAGATGATCCAGAAATTTCTAGGATGACTATAGTTGTAGATGCAGATGATTTAACTTTAGAACAGGTTAAAAAGCAATTAAATAAGTTAATAAATATTATTAGTGTTCATGATATTACTAAAAGAAATTTTATTGATAGAGAATTAATGTTAATAAAAGTTAGTATTAATAAAAAAAATAGGCAGCAAGTATTGGAAATAGCCGAAACTTTAGAGGCAAAAACAGTTCATGTAGGAATGAAAACAATCTCTCTGCAAATAGTCGGGTCTTTAGATAAAATAGAAACGGCAATAAAATTATTGAAGCCTTTTGGTATAAAAGAAGTAGTTAGAACTGGCAGAATAGCAATGGCAGAGGAGTAAGTTAGCTCATAGTTTATAGCTGATACCTATCTGCCGACAGGCAGGAATTCGGTCATATAATTTACGACAGAATTCCGTAAATTATGACCTCATTGAACATTAAAGGAGGGGAATAAGATGGTTAAAATTTATCATGAACAAGATGCAGATATTTCTTTGATAAAAAGTAAGAAAGTAGCAGTTATAGGATATGGTAGTCAGGGTAGAGGCCAAAGTTTATGTTTAAGAGAATCTGGTGTTGAAGTGATAATAAGTGAATTAAAAGGAACAGAAAATTATAATAGAGCCAAAAGTGATGGTTTTGAACCTGTGTCTGCTGAAGATGCATCTAAAAAAGCAGATATAATACAGATACTTACCCAGGATGATGTCCAAAAAAAAGTTTACAGTCAATTTATTGAGAATAATTTAGAAGAAAATAAAGCATTGGTTTTTTCTCATGGTTTTAATATACATTTTAAACAGATAATTCCACCTAAGAATATTGATGTTTTTATGGTGGCTCCGAAAGGGCCAGGAGCCTTAGTTTGGGAAACATATAAAAAAGGCGAAGGAACCCCATGCCTTATAGCAGTTTATCAAAATTATTCGGGTAAAGCTAAAGATTTAGCTTTGTCTTATGCTAAAGCGATAGGGGGAACTAGAGCAGGAGTATTAGAAACTACCTTTAAAGAAGAAACTGAAACTGATTTGTTTGGTGAACAAACAGTTCTTTGCGGTGGAGTTACGGAACTTATAAAAGCAGGATTTGATACATTAGTGAATGAAGGATATCAACCTGAGATTGCTTATTTTGAATGTTTGCATGAATTAAAACTGATAACTGATTTAATTAATACAAGAGGGATTACTGGTATGCGAAAAAATGTATCGGATACTGCAGAATATGGAGATTTAACACGTGGTAAAAGAATTATATCAAAAAGAACCAGAAAGGAAATGAAAAAGATACTTAAAGAAATTCAATCAGGTAAATTTGCAAAAGAATGGATATCTGAAAATGAAGCTAATCGTCCTGTATTTAATAAATTAGAGAAAAAAGAATCAGAACATTTAATTGAACAAGTTGGAAAAGAACTTCGCCGAATGATGCCTTGGATGAAAGAAGAATAGGAAGGTTTTATTATGGAAAAAGTGTATATATTCGATACTACTTTAAGGGACGGAGAACAATCTCCTGGAGCAAGTTTAAACATAAAAGAAAAGCTTCAAATTGCTAAACAATTAGCAAAATTAAAAGTTGATATTATAGAAGCAGGTTTTCCTGTTTCTTCTAAAGGAAATGCTGAAGCAGTAAATTTGATTGCTAAAGAGGTTAAAGGCCCTATTATTTGTGGGTTAGCTAGAGCTACTAAGAAAGATATTGATATAGCATATAATGCTTTGAAACCTGCTAAAAAATATTGTATACATGTTTTTTTAGCTACTTCTAAAATACATATGAAATATAAGCTTAGAAAAGCCAAAGATGAGATACTTAAATCAGCGGTTAAAGCAGTAAAATATGCTAATAAATATTCTGATATAGTAGAATTTTCTCCTGAAGATGCTTCGCGAACAGATCCGGATTTTCTTGTCAAAGTAGTTAGTGAAGTAATAAATGCAGGAGCTGATGTAATTAATATTCCTGATACAGTGGGTTATACTGTGCCTGATGAATTCGGTTCATTAATATGTAAATTAAAACAAGAAGTTCCTAATATAAGCAAAGCTATTATAAGTGTTCATTGTCATAATGATTTGGGATTGGGAGTAGCTAATTCTTTGGCTGCTTTAGTTAATGGTGCAAGGCAGGTAGAGTGTACTATAAATGGAATAGGAGAGAGAGCAGGTAATGCAGCTTTAGAAGAAATAGTTATGTCTATATTGACAAGGAAAGATTTTTTCAATTTTAAAACTGATATAAAAACCAGCCAGCTTTATAAAACAAGTAAATTAGTAAGTAAATTAACTGGAATAAAAGTCCAGCCTAATAAAGCTATTATAGGAGAAAATGCTTTTAGTCACGAGTCAGGAATACATCAGGATGGTGTTTTAAAAGAAAGGACTACATATGAAATCATGGATCCTAAAACAGTGGGTTTTGAAGAGAGTAAGCTTGTTTTAGGTAAACTTTCTGGGCGGCATGCATTTAAGGAAAAACTACAAAAAATGGGATTTGATTTAAATAAAGAAGAATTAGATAAAGCTTTTAGAAGGTTTAAAAATCTGGCAGATAAAAAGAGATATATATTTGATGAGGATTTGATATCTATTATAGAAGAAGAAATAATCCAGATTTCTAAAACATGGGTCTTAGATTATATCCACACTAGTAGTGGGAATAATACTATTCCAACTGCTACAGTACGTTTAAAGAAGCAAGGTAAAATATTGCAAGATGCTGCTTCTGGAGATGGTCCTGTTGATGCTTGTTATAAAACTATTGATAGAATTACAGGAACTAAATGTGAATTATTAAGCTATGATTTAAATGCAGTAACAGGTGGAAAAGATGCGTTAGGTGAAGTTACAGCTAAGATTAAATCTGGTAAGATGGTTGTTACTGGTAAAGGGACAAGTACCGATATTATAGAAGCAAGTGCAAAGGCATATTTAGATGCTATAAATAGATTACGATATCGTAAAGTTAATAAAATACATTTATGATAACTGGAAAAACCATTCCTTATGGCTTATTTGGCTACCCTGTTAGACATACTTTCTCTCCACAAATGCATAATTATGTTTTTAATGAATTAAATATAGATGGGGTCTATTTGCCTTTTGAGGTCAAGCCAGAATATTTAAAAATGTCGCTAAAATCTCTTGTATGGTTAGGTTTTAAAGGAATAAATATTACAGTTCCTCATAAACAAACCTGTATGGAATTTTTGGATGATATAGATGAAGAAGCTGAACTTATTGGGGCTGTTAATACTATAAAAGTAAAAAAAGAAAAACTTATCGGCTATAATACCGATGGGATAGGTTTTATAAATTCCTTACAGAAAAATAATATAGATTTAAAAGGTTCAAAAATTCTTGTTCTTGGCGCTGGGGGAGCTTCAAGGGCAATAAGTGTAAGTATGGTTAGAAATAATAACTTAAATAAAATTTATATTTATGATATTGATTTTTCAAAAAGTAAAAGTTTAATTGAAAAGCTTAATTCTATTCGTAGTGATATAGCTCTTGGAATAGAAGAATCAGATTTAGAAAATTTAACAAAAGAAATTGATATTTTGATAAATGCTACACCTGTAGGTTTAAGAAAAGAAGACATTCCGATAAATCCTGATTTTATAAAGCCAAATTTAAAACTTGTATATGATTTAATTTACAATCCTCCGAAGACAAATTTATTAAAGGAAGCGCAAGATAAGGGGATATTTGTTATTAACGGTTTAAATATGCTTGTAAATCAAGCAGCAGTTTCTTTTAAGATATGGACAGGTAAAGATGCTCCTGTAGATATCATGAGAGAATCGATGCAGGTGAAGTAGGGACATCTATTTTTTCCCTCAAGAAATGTTCTTGCTCTAAGTAAACACTTTTACGCCCGGCGTAAAAGTGTTTACTTAGAACAAGATGAATGGTCCAGAGATTTTTCTATATAGACATATATAGACAAATGAACAGACAGACAGACAGACAGACAGACAGACAGAAATAATCTTTCCTTAAGAAACTTTCTGTTCTTTTCCTATAATAATTCCTTATCTTTTACATTAATTGAGTTACTCATAGTAATTGCTATAATGGGAATACTTATAACAGTTATTGTTCCTAAAATGATAAGTTTTAATGTAAATGCAGAAGTAAAAGAACAATAGTAAGTAATTTTAAAGTTATAGAACAAGCTGTTGAATGGTATTATCATGATACAGGCCAGCTACCCACGTGTGATAATAACTCCAATGCAAATTTAGAAAGAAAGCAGTTTATTACTGGCGAAGACCAACCTGAAGGTTGGAATGGTTCATATATTAATAAATGGCCTGTGACTTCTTGGGGGCGAGAATTTACTTTAGTAGATGGAGATTATAAAGCGGGGCTTATAGAGGATGTAGGATTTGAAATTGCTATTGAAATTTATGGAATAGCAAAGGATGGACATCGTAATGTAAAGGATGGTTTAGATGATTTAATAGATGGGGGTAACGGTGGATG
>JAGYNU010000052.1 GCA_018399975.1 Candidatus Omnitrophota bacterium | reverse complement strand
AATCTGTTATCTGAATTATGAATGGTATTTTATTAGTTTATAAAGCGTTAGGTTTAACTTCCCATGATGTAGTTAATTTTATAAGGAAAAAGTTTGATTTACCTAAAGTAGGCCATGCGGGAACATTGGATCCGGCGGCAGAAGGATTGCTTGTATTATTAATAGGTAAAGCTACCAAATTGTTTTCAAAATTTTCCAATCAAGATAAACAATACTTAGCTACAATTAAATTAGGACAATCTACAGATACTTTAGATAGGGAAGGTAAAGTAATAGAGGAGACAGAAAATATTTTTGTGACAGAAACTGATGTTAAAAAGGTTCTTGATTCTTTTAAAGGAGAAATATTGCAGATTCCACCGATGTTTTCTGCTGTAAAGAAGAACGGTAAAAAGTTATATGATTTTGCCAGAAAAGGCAAGGTTGTTGAAAGAAAACCTAGAAAAATTGTTATTTATAATATAGAAATGGTTGATTTTAAATTACCATTTGTGGTAGTAAGAATTAAATGTTCAAAGGGTACGTATACAAGGAAAATTTGTGATGATTTGGGTAAAAATTTAGGAATTCCAGCACATCAATTTGGTCTTATAAGAGAAAGGTGCGGTAATTTTGAAGTTAAAGATAGTATAAAAGTAGAAAAGTTAAACTTTATTTCTAAACCTGAATTAGAAAAATTGATAATCCCAATTGAAAAAAATTGATAATTTATGGAAGTTGCACGGAAAATAAGTAATATACCTTCAAGTTTTAGAAATTGTGTTGTAAGCATAGGTGTTTTTGATGGTGTTCATTTAGGTCATCAACGTATTATTGATGTGCTTAAAACACAATCTACAGTTTTATCAGTTTCCAGTTTGATTATTACATTTGATCCCCATCCCAAAGAGATATTATCTTTAAAAGATAAATTTTTTTATTTAACAAGTATTGAGAAGAAGCTAAATTTATTTAAAAAATACGGGATTGATAAATGTTTAATACTTGAAGCTACAAAGAAAATATTTAATATTAGAGCAGATGAATTTGTTAAAGATATTTTATATGAGAAATTAAGAATTCGACAGGTTGTAGTTGGTAAAAATTTCAAATTTGGTAAGAATGGTAAAGGAGATATAAATTTGTTAAATAAATTAGGCAAAAAGTATTTTTTTACAGTTATTCCGGTAAGTTTAAGAGAAATTGGCTCAAATACAATAAGTAGTTCACTTATTAGAAGATTGGTAAAAAAAGGAGATTTCAGAAAAGTTTCTAAAACTTTAAGTAGGAATTTTTCAATATCTGGGGAATGCCAGAATATTAAAAATTTTTATAAAGAAACAGGGTTATTTTTTTATTCTTTTAAAACAAACCAATTATTTTTTACTAAACCTGGTATTTATAATATAAGGGTAAGATCCGGAAAAAAATATTTAAAAGGTTTATTATCTGTTAAATTAAATGAATTTGTTGTAAAAAATAGTAAAGTATGTTTTAAAGATTTTCATATAAATAACATAGTAACTTTTAGAAAGTTAGATTATAATTTAGTTGAAATTGAAATATTAAATTTTATGCAAGATAAGTTTGAATTTAAAAATAAAAAACAAATAAAGCAGAAACTAATTGGTTAAGAAATATTTCCTGCCAAATTGTCAGTTTTTCTACTCTTTTAAAATTTAGCTCGCCTATTTTTATAATAACAAAAAAATATTTTTAAACATACAATATGTTGGGTAATGTGTATCTAAAAGCACCTTTTATAGTGGTTTGTAAAAATAATTTAAAAAAAACTAACAAAGCTCTTGACAGTATAGGGTGTGATAAAGTATATTTATGGTAAGTGGTGGAGGAAAGTGGAGGGAAGTGGAATGTTTTATGGAGAATTTTCTCATACAATAGACAAAAAAGGCAGAATTATCATACCTTCTAAGTTTCGTGAAGTAGCCGAGACTCATTACATAGATACATTTTATATAACTAGAGGTTTAGACACCTGTTTGTTTTTATTTACCGAAGAGGAATGGAAAGCACAAGAATATAAATTCAAAAATCTTTCTTTTACGCATGCAGAAACTAGAAAATTTAATAGGTTGTATTTTTCAGGTGCTTCCAAGGTTACTTGTGATAAGCAAGGTAGGATTTTAATACCAGATTATTTAAGTGAGTTTGCACAACTTAAGAGAAAGATAAAAATTATAGGTGTTTCAAATCGTATAGAAATATGGGATGAGCAAAAGTGGATTGAATTTTATAAAATTTCACGTGACTCTTTTGAAGAGATAGCAGAAAAAATAATAGGAGAAGAATAAAAAGTAAAAAAGGAGGTGTTATGCCGCATTCTAAAAAGCCTTATCATCAGGGAGACTTAGATATCGATAAAGTTGGTGTTACTTTGGAAGAATTAAAAAAAATAAAAATGTTTCCTGATGCTTCTTCTCACAATTTTCTATTGAATTTTTCAGAGCAAGTTATAAAGAACTCTAATTGCAGTAAACATTTTTAAAGATAAATTACAGGTTGTTTTTACAATTATTTTAGATAAGAGAAAGGTAGGTTAGGTAAAGTTGGAGGTTTCTTTAAAAAATAGTATGACAGTAGATAAAATTTCTGACATAGATGATGTTATACATCAGCCTGTTATGAAACATGAAGTTATTCAATATCTTAACCCGAAAAAAGCAGAAATTTTTCTGGATTGTACTGTTGGAAACGGAGGGCATGCTAAAGAAATAATTAAGAGAATCATTCCTGATGGTAAACTTATTGGAATAGATCAGGATGAAGAATCATTATTGTTAGCCCATGAAACTTTGGATAAGTTTGAAAATAATGTTGTATTAGTTAAGGAAAATTTCCAGAATTTACATAAAGTTTTAGAAAAATTAGGTGTAAATAAATTAGATGGAGTTTTATTTGATTTAGGAATTTCCTGGTTTCAACTTAATACCGCTGATAGAGGATTTAGTTTTAAATATGATGGGCCTTTAGATATGAGAATGGATAGAAGTAAAAAAATTTCGGCTTTTGATTTAATCAATAATTTATCTTTCGAAGAAATTGCAAATATAATAAGAAGATTCGGAGAGGAGAGATATAGTAAACGTATTGCTAGGGCTATTGTAAAATCACGCAAACAAGAATATATACATACTACAAAACAGCTTGCCGATTTAGTAAAATTTTCTATTCCTCCTAATCAAAGATATAAACGTATACATCCTGCTACTAGGACATTCCAAGCATTTCGAATAGCTGTTAATAGAGAATTAACAGCTTTAGAAAATGGTTTAAAGAATGTAATAGATTTCATGAATCCTGGGGCCAGAATATGTGTAATATCGTTTCATTCCCTGGAAGATAGGATTGTAAAAAATATATTTAGGGACTATTTTAAATCTGGAAAATTAAATGTTTTGACTAAAAAACCACTTACTCCATCTAAAGATGAAATAAAAAAAAATAAAAGAAGTAGAAGTGCAAAACTTCGTGTTAGTGAAAAAACTTGAAATTAATAATATCATTTTATCTTAAATTAAGTTCTACTATGATAAAAATGAAATCGAAGGACTTTAAATTTAAGGATGTTATATAATGAAATTTCGGAGAATGGTATTAACTATAATATTTTTTACTATAATTGGTTTATTTTATGTTAATCAACAGGTTAAAATAGTGGTAACAAGTTACAAAATTGAGAAAAATAAACATAGATTAGATTATTTAGTTGATAAGAATAGAGAATTGAATTATAATGTAAGTCGTTTAAACTCTCCTTGTTATTTAGTTTCTGCCGTAAAAGATATAGGAGCATCTGATTTCAAATTGTCCAGAAATTTCAAAGTAGAATATTTAAATGTTAAACCAATTGAAAAATTTGTTACTGTTGAACCTAAAGTTAACTTGTTATCGATGCTCTTAGGTTGGGAATCAAAGGCTGAAGCTGAAACTGTTAATAAAACAAAATAAGTGTGAAGTGATGAAGTGTATGATGAAAAGAAAAATGTTCGGCTATATGTAGTTATATTTATTTTTGTTTGTTTTTTTGTAGTTCTTTTTTCTCGCCTTATATATATTCAATTTTTTTCTGCTTCCGAATTATCTAAGATTGCTGAAAACCAGTATGATAAAATAGTTAAATTGCCAGCTGATAGAGGCACAATATATGATAGGAATTACGACATGCTGGCTTTAAACAAATCTGTTTTTTCTGCATATATTAATCCCCGTCAAGTCAAAGATAAGTATTTGATATCTGAAAAATTATCAGAGATATTAGCTATTCCTTTAGATGTTCTACAAAGTGAAATAAAAAAACAAAGATATTTTGTCTGGCTTAAAAGACATATTAGCAAAATTCAAAAAGATAAGTTAGATAACCTTGATTTAAAAGAAGTGGGATTTGTTAAAGAAAAGGCGAGGTTTTATCCTAACGATTTTTTAGCTGCTCATATAATTGGTTATACCGGTATTGATACTCAAGGATTAGGCGGTATTGAATATACATTTGAAAGAGAGTTAAAAGGCGTAAGTGGCTATAAATATATTAATACGGATGCGATTCAGAGAGAATTGGTTTATTTGAGTAAAAGATTTGCAAAGAGTCGTCGTGGACATAATGTAGTTTTAACTATTGATAAAATTATCCAATATATTATTGAAGATGCTTTAGAGGAAGCTGTTAATAAATGGAATGCAGTAGGAGGAACTATTATAGTTATGAATCCTTTTAACGGAGAGATTTTAGGCATGGCCAACTATCCTACTTTTGATCCTAATAGTTTTTTAAAATATTCTGATGATAGTAAAATAAATAGGGCTATATCTAGTATATTTGAACCAGGTTCTGTATTTAAAATTGTTACAGCTTGTGCTGTTTTAGAAGAAGGATTAGTAGAAAAAGATGAGGAATTGGATTGTGAAAATGGTATTTATAAAATAAAATCTCATAGATTACACGATTATCATTCGTATAGTAATTTAACATTTCCAGAAATAATAATTAATTCTAGTAATATTGGAACTGTTAAATTGGCACAAAGGTTGGGGCAAGATAAACTTTATGAGTATATTAGGTTATTTGGTTTTGGTAAGGCTACCGGTATAGACCTTTGTGGGGAAGCTGAAGGTATTTTAAGAGATGTTGAAAATTGGTCTGATATCTCAATAGCATCTATACCAATAGGACAAGAAGTTGGAGTTACTGCATTGCAAATGCTATGTGCCATTTCAGCTATAGCTAATGGAGGAAAGCTTGTACGTCCTTTGATTGTAAAAAGATTAGAAGCTGACGAAAATACAATTTTAAAGAAATTTTCTTATTCGGTTAAACGAAGAATTATTTCTAAACAAACAGCTGATTTTGTTAAAAGTATTTTAGAAGGAGTAGTTGAAGAAGGAACTGGTAGAAGAGCTAAAATAAATGGAATTAAAGTAGCAGGAAAAACAGGAACTGCTCAAAAGATAGATTCTACTGGTAGATATTCAAAAACTAAGTATGTTGCTTCTTTTATGGGATTTGCTCCTGTTGAAAATCCTTCTATTTCTGTTATAGTAGTAATTGATGAACCTTCTCCTGTCCATTTTGGAGGGACTGTTTCTGCTCCGGTATTTAAAAAAGTAACAAAAGATATATTATCTTATTTAAAAACATTTGAAGATAGAAATATTGTTAAAAATTAAAAATAATGAGATTAAAACAATTATTAAAAGATTTAGGAAATTATAAAATTGTTAATTTTAAAAATCACCTAATAAATAGAATTACAGATTTTTCAGAAAATGTTAAATCAGGCGATTTATTTGTAGCTATTAAAGGAGAAAAATACGACGGGCATAGATTTTTAAATCAGGTTATTAAAAATAAAGCTAATGTAATAGTTATTTCTGATAAAAAGAAGGATTTGGTTAACAAATTTTCTTCTTATGACGGGAGTATTATAATAGTTGATGATACAAGAGAATTTTTAGTGAAGCTCTTGTCAAGATTTTATAAAGTTTTTTCTAATGATTTATTCGTTTTGGGAATCACAGGAACAAATGGAAAGACTACTACTTGCAATTTGTTATATGAAATTTTAGTTTCAGTTGGTAAAAAAGTAGGTGTATTTGATACTATTAAATTTAATACTGGAATCCGAACTGGTGTTTCTTCGTTAACTACTCCTGATGTTTTTACACTACAATCTGGTTTAAAAGAAATGAAAGATGCAGGTTGTGAAATAGCATTGATAGAATTATCTTCACATGGAATAATCCAAAGTAGGGTTGATTTTTCCCAGTTTAAAATGGGGATTCTTACTAATATTACCCAGGACCATTTAGATTATCATAAAACTATGAAAAATTATGTTGCAGCCAAGTTAAAATTATTTGAACATTTAAATAAAGAGGCCTTTGCAGTTTTAAATAAAGATATTAAATTTTTTGAAAATTTTAAAAAAATTACAAAAGCAGATGTTTTTACTTATGGAATAAATAAAAAAGCAGATTTTAAAGCTATTGAGATTGAAAAGAAAATATCTGGCAGTGAGTTTAAATTAATTTATCCTTCAGGAAAAGTAAATATTAAAACTACTTTGATTGGAACTTATAATATCTATAATATACTGGCTTCACTTTCTGCGGCATATTTGTTAGGATTAGATATTAGAGATTTAACTAATACAATTGAAAATTTTAAAACTGTTCCTGGCCGATTGCAGTTAGTTGAAGGTAGCAAAAAATTTAAGGTGTTTGTAGATTATGCTCATACCCCTGATGCTTTAGAGAATGTGTTGATATCGCTTAAAACCGATGCTTCTAAAAAGCTAATATTGGTTTTTGGATGCGGTGGAGATAGAGATAAGAAAAAGCGTTTGTTAATGGGTAAAATTGCATCATTATATAGTGATTTTTTTATTATTACAAATGATAATCCTCGCAGCGAAGAACCTGAAAAGATAGTTAATGATATAAAACAGGGTATTCCTAAAGATAAAGATAATTTCTCTATTATTACTGATAGAAGAAAGGCTATATGTGAAGCTATGAAGAAGGCTAAAGAAGGAGATATTGTTTTAATAGCAGGAAAAGGCCATGAAAAGTATCAAATACTGAAAAATAGTAAAATATTTTTTAGTGACGTATTAGAAGCTAAAAAAATATTAGAAAAAATAAAAAAATCATGATAACAGTAAGAGAACTTGTAGATAGCACAAATGGTGAATTACTTTATGGAAAATTATCGAAGCAATGTAGGGGTGTTTCTATTGATTCAAGGAGTATAAGAAAAGAAGAAGTTTTCATTGCATTGAAGGGTAAAAATTTTGACGGGCATGATTTTATAAAACAAGCATTATCAAAAAAGGCCTGCGGTTTTATATATTCTAAATCTATAGATAAAGCTATGTTTTTTAATAATTCAAAATTTGCAATTAAAGTAGAAGATACTTTGTATTCATTGGGGGAAATAGCTCGGTTTCATAGAGAAAAATGCAATCCTAAAGTTATTGCTGTAACAGGAAGTGCTGGCAAAACTACGACTAAAAATTTAATAACAGAAGTGTTATCTAATAAGTTTAATACATGCAGAAATTATGGGACTCAGAATAATTTAATAGGAGTTCCACTTAATATTTTACGTAGTGATTCTTTTTGCCAAATTTTGATTTTGGAATTAGGGACAAATAAACCTGGAGAAATTTTTAGGCTTGCAGAAATATCTAAGCCTGACATAGGAATATTGTTGAATATTGGGCCTTCTCATTTAAAATATCTTGGTTCTTTAAAGGGAATTCAAAAGGAGAAAGTAAGTTTGTTTAACAATCTAAAAAACCAGGGGCAAGCTGTAGTAAATACAGATTGTTTAGATGTTAATAATATTAAATATGATGATATAATTACTTTTGGAATAAAGAAAAAAGCAGATTTTAAAGCAGAAAATATTAATTTTTTAAGTAATGGCATTCGTTTTTGGGTTAATAAAATAGAATTCTTTATGCCATTTAGATCTATAGAATATTTATAT
>JAGYNU010000051.1 GCA_018399975.1 Candidatus Omnitrophota bacterium | reverse complement strand
TTGTTACTTGTTACCTGCAGCCTGCAGCTAAAAGATTATCTCGGACTTAAGACAGGGTCTTTAAATCTCAAATCTATATATGCAATATCTTCTCCTTTAATTTCTTTTAAAACATAGTTTAACTTTTTTATACGTTGCGCAAAATTACAATCTCCTATTTTTACTATTATCCCATTGTTTAATTCAAAAAATAAATTTTTATAATCAGAGGCATCTACAGATACAAGTCTTTTAAAATCTAGATCTTCTGAATTTTTTATAGTTTTCAATAATTCTAAAGAATTCATTAAAGCCTTACTTTCATTTTGTTTTGCAGGTTTAATTCCTGTTAATTTTGCATCAATTCCTTCAATAATAGGCAAATCTACAGTAGCAACATTTTTAACCCTAGGGAGGATAAATCCATATTGGTCAACTAAAAAATATCTCCCGGATTTAATCTGTGCTATAGGTTTTCTCAAAATAAACTCAAAACTTAAAAGATGTGGTAGCTTCCGCTTAACAATTATCCTTCTATATTCTGGATAACAATTTCTAACATCTTCAGATATTTTTTTTAAATCAAATAGCCATATGCTTTTATTTTTTTCAATAGATGTTGCCTTAAATATTTTCTGAGAGTTTAAAGGATATTCCCCCAATATTTCTACATCCTTCAATTCAAAATACGAACTTCTAAACAATAAAAAATAAATTATAATTAAAAATAAAATTATTGATATAAAAATAAAAAAATACTTAGATTTATTCAATAATTTACTTTTTTTAAATCTTTTTTTTACATTATTCTTTCTTGATTTCCTTTTTCTTGACATATATAGTTCCCCTTTCAATACCGAAATTATTCTTAGCATATCCTAATATTATTTTACACAAGTCATAAAAACTGATTCCTGCAGCTTTTGCAGCTTTAGGCAAAAGTGACTTTGCAGTAAGTCCAGGAATAGTATTTACTTCTAAGACTCTGGGATATCCATTTTTATCCAATTTAATATCTACCCTGCTAAATCCGCTACATCCAAGGCTATAGTGTGCTTTAAATGAAATATCTCTTATAATATTCTCAAGCCTCTGCGAAAGCTTAGCAGGTACTATATACTCTGTAGTTACATCTTTATATTTTGCTTTAAAATTGTAAAATTTTTCTTTTGGAATTATTTCTATAATAGGCAAAACTTCATCTCCTAAAATACCAGCTGTTAGCTCTTTTCCTGAAAGATATTCTTCTATTATAACGCAACTATCATATTTTAAGGCCTTCTTTATAGCTGCATCTAATTCATTTAAATTCTTAACTATGCTTAAACCTATACTTGATCCTTGATTAGATGGTTTTACCACCAATGGAAATTTATGATTAGTCAAAATATTAACATTCGAAATATTATAATTAGAATCTAAAATTTCATAATCAGGGACAGGAATATCGAATTTCTTAAAAATACTACGTGAAGTAACTTTGTTTAACGCTTTCATACAAGCAACGGGACCAGAACCTGTATAGGGAATTTGTAAATCATCTAAAATACTCTGTACCTGACCATCTTCTCCAAACCAGCCATGTAAAGCTATAAATCCAATATCGATATTTATTTTCGAAAATATTTTATAAATCTTTTTTTTTAACTCATCCTGTTTTCTAAATTTACATTTTGGAATAATAATCTCTACTATATCTTCATCATTTTTTTTTAAAACATTACTCACTGCTTTCCCTGATTGAAAAGAAATTTCTCTTTCTTCAGAAGGCCCTCCCATTAACACCCCGATTTTCTTAAATTTACTCTTCATTTTTTATCTTATAATTTCAATTTCTTCTTCCAACCGAATTCCATAATGCTCATACACTCGCTGCTGAGTTAACTTAATTAAATTTAATATATCTTTATAACATGCATTTCCACAGTTAACTATAAAATTAGCATGTTTTAAAGAAATCATCGCATTACCAATTCTTACTCCTTTTAATCCACTTTTTTGAATCATTTCACCTGCACTTATATTTTTTTTTAGAGGATTTTTAAAAATACATCCACATGAAGGCAAGGTATAATCCTGAGTTTTTTTTCTGTAATCCGATATAATTTTCATACGTTTCGCTATTGTATTATTTCTATCGTAGGTTAAACTCAGTTCTGCTTCTATTAATATTTTATTTTCGAATTTAATGTCTCCAAAATTTGATTTATTAACTAAAATAGTTTTAAATTCTTTGGTCTTTATATCTAAGATTGTTATTTTATTTAACTTATCGGAAAATTTATAAATCCCACCATTAAAATTGATACTAACATTTGTTGTAATTGCCCCTCCAATTGTTCCTGGGATAAGTGTAAAATACTCTAAGCCAGACAAACTTATATTCTTACTAAATTCAATAACATCTATTAAGTTTGTTCCAGCTCTAACTGTAACTTTATTCTTTTCAGCTACAATTTTTTTAAAATATGAACTTGATAAATTTAAAAATACCATATCGAGTTTGTCATCTTTAATTACAACATTGCTCCCGTTACCTAAAACCATGATCTTAAGTTTATTAATATCACAATAGTTTAAAAAATTTATTAAATCACCTATATCAAATGGGACAAACCATATTGGTGTTATACCACCTACTTTCATAGTCGTATGTTTAGATAAGTTTTCACCACGCAATATTTTTCCCTTTAAAAATTTACTTTTATTTATTTGTCTAATATCATTAGTTAACATTTTAATTTATACTCCAATTCATCTGCAATTTTATATATATCCCCTGCTCCAAGTACCAAAATTAAATCCTCATCCTCAATTAAATCTATAACATAAGAAGTTATATCTTTTATATCCAAGTAACTAACATTTTTATGACCATTGCTACAACTATATTCATATATATTTCTACCACTAATTCCAGGGATTGGACTTTCATTAGCTGGATATATATCAGTTAATACTAATACATCCAAAAGATGCAAAGCATCTGCTAATTCCTTTGATAATAACTGAGTTCGAGTATATCTATGAGGTTGAAAAATTCCTATTATTTTATTAAAACTATAACATTTCCTAACAGTATCTATAACTGCTTTAATCTCTGTAGGATGATGTGCATAATCTTCTATTAGTTTATAATTATTATCTAAACGCACTTGGAATCTTCTTCTAACTCCTTTAAATGTTAAAAGACTTTTTTTAACATCATTTAATTTAGCTCCCAAATTTACAGATACTCCAATAGCAGCCATTGTATTTTTTAAATTATAAATACCCGGTAAATTAACTTTAAATTCTTCATTTTCAAAATAAGGATTATATGTTAATTTAAAACTAACATTATTTTTTAAAAGCTTTACATCAGAAAATTCGATATCTGCATTCTTTCCTCCAAAACTATACATTGAAGCCTTTATATTTTTAAACAATTTCTCTTTATATTTATACAAATCTTTATTAAAAAATAAAAATCCATCTTTATTTATACCACATAAAAATTTATTAAAATATTTAACCATATTATCGAAATCTTTATAAAAATCAAAATGGTCTTTATCAATATTCGTCATTACAACGCAATTAGGGGGGAAATTAATAAAAGACCCATCGCTTTCATCTGCCTCAACTACAAAATAAGTTGTATCACTTTCTATATTTTCATAAGAATTATAGCTGATTCCTCCTACAGCTGCACTTACACTAAAATTAGAGTTATAAAGTATATGATAAATCAATGCACTTGTCGTAGTCTTCCCATGTGAACCACAAACAACAATATTATATTTTTCGTTCATAAGATATGCTAAAAATTCCGACCTGTGATATACAGGAATACTAAATCTCTTAGCTTTTACTATCTCAACATTATTTTTTGAAATACATGAAGAATAAACTAACTGATTTACATTTCTAACCACATTATTTGGATAATGCCCTATAGATATATTTGCACCTTTTTGCTTTAATTTGTCAATAATAACAGACCCTTTTATATCTGACCCAGATACCTTATATCCTTTATTTAAAGCTAAGTTAGCAATCGCACTCATGCCTGCGCCCCCAACACCAACAAAATGAACCCACTTTTTATTATTATTTATATAATCCATATTTTTTTATTTAATATATTACTTTATTGATTTTTGTGCTATTCTTAAAATCTCTTCACGTGTATTAGCATAAGAAATCTTATTGAGATTATTTAAAATATCTTTATATAAAACTTCATTGTTGATTAATTCTTCAATATTCTCAACTAATTTTCTATAATCACATTTATTTTCATTTAAAACAATTGCAGCTTTAAGTCTTTTTAGAAACATGGCGTTACTAACTTGATGCCCTCTAACAAATTTAAAAGGCAATAAAATACTAGGTAACTGATAGAAAATTATTTCTGATAAAACTCCGGCTCCAGCCCGAGAAATCGCTAAATCACTCCTTCTATAAATTTCATTCATATTAAAACTTATATCTAATACTTCATTTTTAATTTTAAGCTTTTTGTATTTTTCACTAATACGATTTACATTTCCCCTTCCAGCAATATGAATTACATTGATTTTATTTTTTAATTCCTCGCTTAAAAATGACAAAGAATTAGGAACAAGATTATTCAAAAAATCAGAACCCTGACTCCCTCCAATAACCAAGATATTAATAGTTGATTTATTAATCAAAGAAATATTAATGTCTTTATCAAAAATCCTATTTTTAACTAACCTGGGATTACCTATAATCTGAAATTTTTCCTTTGTATTAAAATTTCGACTTATTAGACTAACAATTCTATTATAAATTTTAAATTTAAATTTTCTATTAATTGTTTTTAAATAATCTAATTTACAAGAAAAATTTAAAGTTATATTATTAACCCATGGAATAAGTAATTTATTAGCCGTACCGAACTTTACATTCTGCTCATGTATAACAGTAAAGCAAATCTTAAAAATAGCTGCACTAAAAACAACAGGAAAAGATGCATAACTGCCAAAACCAAATACTAATGAAGGTTTCTTATCTAAAAATTTAATATAAACTAAAACAATTATATAGAGTAATTTTACCATGTAAAAGACTAAGTTTAAAGGAACAAAAAAAAATGACTTATTTAATCTAAAATCAGGCAGAAAAAAATATTCAACGTTTTTAAAACTGTTATCTTCAATATACTTTTTAAAAAATATCACATTTTCTTTTCTTTTAACCCCAACTAAAATTATATTAATATTATCTAATTCTGCTAATACAGAACATACACCTAATCCAGGTAAAATATGGCCTCCAGATCCTCCACATGCTATATAGATATACTTATTCTTTTTTAACATAGTAATATCAAATCAGACTTGATTGCTGCCAGATAAGATGAAAATATGAACTTTGAACTATTTATTACTGCGAAAATTTACCAATTGTGTTATTTATTGTTTTATTATGGAGCATTCTTACTAATATTAAATAATAAACCAATCTGGACTATACTAATTATCAAATTAGTTCCACCATAACTTATAAAAGGCAATGGTAAACCTTTGGTAGGAACTAAACCTGTAGTAACAGCCATATTCAAAATAGCTTGCAAAGAAATATTAAAAATAATTCCCAACCCTAATATTCTTGCAAACACATCTGTTTTCTTTAAAACTATCTTTAATCCAATAACCAAAAATAAAAAAAATAATATTAATACTATACCAGCTCCTAAAAAACCTAATTCTTCTCCAATTATAGAAAAAATAAAATCAGTATGAGATGCTGGTAGATAAAAAAGTTTTTGTTTACTCTTTCCTAAACCAACTCCAAATATTCCGCCTGTCCCAAATGCTAAATATGACTGGACTAATTGAAAACCAATATCGCGAGCATTAGTCCAAGGATTCAAAAAAGCAATTATTCTCTCCCGTCTATAACTGGTACCTAAAATAAAATAGATAGCAAAAGGAATACTTGAAAGTAATACTACAAGAAAATATTTCAACCTACCTCCTGCTATAAATAAAATAAGTAAGGTTAAAGTTATCAAAAAAATCGCATTACCTAAATCAGGTTGCAATAAAATCAAAGCAGATAAACTAAAACAAACTAACACAGGAGGTAAAAAACCTTTTAAAAACGAATTCAATAACATACCTTTTCTAGAAACAAAATCGGCCAGATATATTATAAAAACTAATTTTGCTATTTCTGATGGCTGAAATTGGAAAAATCCAATATTTAGCCATCTTCTAGCTCCTCCCACTTCAATTCCTATGTTAGGAATTAAAACCATAAACAAAAAAGTATATGTAAAAAAAATTAGGATAGGTAAATACTTTTTTATTTTTTTATAGGGCAATATTAAAGTTAAAAAAAATATAATACTTCCCAAAAATATATATAATAAATGCCTTTTTAAAAAATATTCACTGTCTTGATTAGATTCATAAGAATATATAGCACTGGAGCTATAAACCATAATAGTGCCTATACAAACAAGCAAAATAATAATTACTAATAAAATACTTCTATAATTTTTCATAACATTAATTTAATTTTAGATGCATTACCGCTTGTTTAAATATTTCTCCTCTTTCTTCATAATTTCTAAACATATCGAAGCTTGAACACATAGGAGAAAAAAGCACAGTATCCCCCGCATTAGCCATTTTATAACTTTCCTCAACCGCTTGCTTTAAATCATTTACATGATGGACTGGACAAACAGACAAAAATACTTTTTTTATGTCATCGCTTGATTCACCCATTACAAATAAATGTTTTACCTTATTTTTTAAACCTTCAGGAATATTGTTAAAATCTAACTTTTTATTTCTGCCTCCGGCTATCAATAAAATATTATCATACTTATCTAATGCCCACTTACCAGAAGAAATATTTGTAGATTTTGAATCATTTATAAAAGAAACATTATTAATCTTAGCAACTAACTTTAATCTATGTTCTAAATTGCTAAAATCTTTAACATCATCAAAATATTTAAAAACATCATCGATAATCAATGATAATACTACTAAAACAACTTTCCTATTCAAATCAATACTTGCATCTGAAAAAACCTTTTCATACTTTAAACTTATATTGTTATTAAAAAATTCGTCTTCTGAAAATACCTTTTTATCTTTTATAAACACAGTTCTTGACTGTTTATTAACAAATTTATAATCCGGGTTAACTATAATTTGCCAATCTTTTTTAGTTTGTTTTGAAAACAATCTGTATTTAAGAGACTTATATGAATATATATCCTTATGCCTATCTAAATGGTCAGCATCGACCTCTAAAAGAACTCCAATAAAAGGCTTAAAAGCAGAAACTCTTTCTAATTGAAATGAACTAATCTCTAAAATTATAAAAGAGAATTTATTGTCTTTTTCTATAACTTCAGTAAGAGGAATCCCTATATTACCACATAAAACAGAGTTAATACCTGCTTTATCTAAAATATTATTAATAATTGTTGAAACTGTGGTTTTACCATTAGTGCCGGTTACTGCTATAATAGGAATTTGCGAATATCTATACCCTAATTCTATCTCTCCCATAACAGGTATATTATTTTCTTTAGCCCAAATTAAAGGCTTAGAATCATCTGATACTCCCGGACTAACAATTAAAAGATCACAGTCTTTAACTATATTGAAACTATGTTTTCCTAATTCGACATTAATTCCTAAATTATGTAACTTTTGAGCTTTCTTATCTAAATCAAAATCTTTATTTATATCAGTAACTCTAACTTTAGCACCCATTTTCTTTAGTAGCTTGGCAGCTGCCAACCCACTTTTTCCCAAACCTATTACTGTAACCTTTTTATTTTCTAAATTCATATTTAAGCCTCAAGCTGCAAGCTTCATGCTCCATGATTTATACCTCAAGCTACAGGCTTCAATTTTATGACTTGCAGCCTGCGGGTCCTATAGAAATAATACATCCTGCAGCTTGCTTGCCCTGTTGACCAAAGGCCTGCCTGTCCGCCGCGGCGGGCATATCGGCAGACAGGCCTTTACGGGGTAACCTGCAACTT
>JAGYNU010000050.1 GCA_018399975.1 Candidatus Omnitrophota bacterium | reverse complement strand
TAAATTCCTTTTATGCTACATTCCCTCGAATAAAAATATTCAGGAACTAATTTATCAACATCATCAGAACCTGTTTTGTTATATTTATCTAAGCTGAGTTTAGCCAAGTTAACAGCCTGCGGATACCATTTGTCTTCTGAAACAAATTTCACATTAATACCGGATAATTCTTCTAATATCTCCGGCTTATACAAGGATATCGCATCTCCCGAAAAAATAACATCGTCTTTGATATTTTTTAATATATCCTTGATATCAGAAAGCCGATAAACCCCGATATGCTCATTTTCTTCGTACATACCAGAATAAACTTTTCTACGTTTTGCATCCAAGACAACACATTTTCTTATTCCTGTTTTATCAATTGCATCTGCTATAATATCAAGAGATTTAATTCCTACAACTGGTTTCTCGCTAATTTTAGCAACCATTTTAATAGCCGTAACACCCACTCTAATCCCTGTAAAAGAACCTGGCCCAATATCTATTCCGAAGAGGTCTATATCGGAAATCTTTAGCTCTGCTGAATTAAGTGTTTCTTCAACTTTATCTATAATATTAGAAGAGTGCTCTTTATTTATATTCTTATGAAATTTTGCTAATATCTTATCTTCCTTACAAACGGCTATACTTAAAACTTTACTTGAAGTACTTAATGCTAAAATTTTCATAATACACAAATTAACACAAATTTAAAACAAATTAACACAAATTTTTATTTCTGGTTACTGTTTTTTTCCTTTCAGCTTCGAGCTTTAAGTTAATACTTTTGACTACCTTCTCATATTTTTTCCCTTCAGATACAATTTTCAATTTTCTCGAACTTTTATTTTCTATACTTAAATTAATTTTTAAATATTCTTCAGGCATAATCTTTGCAACATTTTGAGCCCATTCTATAATACATATACCGCCGGAATCCAAAATTTCATCCCATCCGATATTATACGCCTCTTCAACAGAATTTATCCTATAAAAGTCAAAATGATATACCTTAAGGCCTTTAATTTCATATTGCTGCATAATTAAAAAAGAAGGGCTATTCACAAAGCTAACATCATCCATACCCAATCCTAACAAAATACCTTTTGTTAAAATTGTTTTACCTACTGCTAATTCTCCAAATAACCCAACTATATCTCCAGAAGATAAATTTTCCCCAATATAGCTTCCTAATAATTTTGTTTTTTCTTGAGATTTTGAAATAATTTCCATAATATCTTATAAATATCTGTAAAATCAACAAATCTAATTTTATTAAGTTATGTTAACTCTGTAAAACACTTCATGGGGTCAAATTTGACCATATGATTTACCCTCCATAACGGTCGCATAAATCATGGTCTCATTTGAAATGGTCATATCCTTTGTCACTAACTAATTTTCTTTTCCCGTTGCTATCAATTAAATGAACTTTTTCCTGACCTTCTACGATTACGCCTATAAACGTAACTTTGGTATCGTTTATAATACTTGACTTTTTAAGAAGCTTATTATAACTTTTCTTATCAACTGTAAACAACAGTTCAAAATCCTCTCCATCATACAAAGCATTATCCAAAGACTTTACATCGGCAGATAATGGAATTTTGTCTTTATATAATTGAATCCCTACCTTACTAGCTTGAGCTATTCTATAGGCATCAGAAATTAAACCATCTGATATATCAATCATTGAAGTCACATTAAAATTAGAGGTTAAATATTCTGCTTCTTTAAGACGAGGCCGAAAATCAAAATGTTTATTTCTGATACTGCCACCTAAATATCCTGTAACAAAAACATAATCCCCAGGATTTGCTGTGCTGCGCAGAGTTAGATTTTTTTTAGAAACACTGCCAATCAAAGAAATATTAATCATTATTTTATCACCACAAGAACTATCCCCTCCAACAATCTTAACATCATATTCATTTGCCAAGTTTACAATACCTTTATAAATACTATCCAGAAAATCAAAATCTAATTCTGAAGGAATAATTACAGATACAGTAGCATATTCAGGATGCCCCCCCATTGCTGCAATATCGCTTAAATTTACTGCTAATGCCTTATAACCCAATTTTTCAGGAGTAAAATTATTTGACTTCAAACTAAAATGAATATCTTCTAAAAGCAAATCTGTTGCAAACAATAAAAATTTATTACTCTCATCCTCTATAACCGCTGCATCATCTCCAATCCCAACTATAACTTTAGATGATTTTTTTATTAATTTTGATAAATTGTTTATAATATTTACTTCTGTAAATTTACTTAATTTCATGACTTTATTGACATATTTTTTTTATTTTCTCATCGAAGGGGAATTCCATAATTCCTTTTTCAGTAATTATTGCAGTAATTAAATTACAAGGCGTAATATCAAATGCAGGGTTATATACTTTGGCTTCAACTGGTGCTATTGATTTTCCACAAAATTCTTTTATCTCATCTTCATCTCTTTCTTCCACCACTATAGCCACTCCATTAGAAATCTGCGAATCAAAAGTAGACAAAGGAGCTGCTACATAAAACGGTATTTTATGAAAATTAGACAATACCGCAAGTGAATATGTGCCTATTTTATTAGCAGTATCCCCATTTTTTGCAATTCTATCAGCACCAACGATAATTTTATCTATCTTACCTTTATGCATTAAATCCGCAGCCATATTATCGCATATCAAAGTATAAGGAATCTTATTATATTGTAACTCCCAACAGGTCAAACGGGCTCCTTGCAGTCTAGGGCGAGTTTCATCTACATATACGTGTATAGCTTTATTCTGCTTTTGGGCTGTATAAATAATACCTAAAGCAGTACCAAAATCCGAAGTAGCCAACCCCCCTGCATTACAATGTGTGAGAATATTATCGCCATCGTTTATTAATTTTGCACCGTATTCCCCAATATTACGACATATTCTTTTATCTTCTTGTCTTATATTTAAAGCTTCCTTTAATAAATATTTATTAATAGCTGATATAGACTTTTCTTTTAAACTTTTAAATTTTCTTAACATTCTATCTATCGCCCAAAAAAGATTCACAGCAGTTGGCCTGGAAGTTTTAAGGTAATCACCAGCTTTTTTTAAATCTCTGCTTAATTCTTTATATGTTTCAGCTTTAGAATTATAAGCTGCTAATACTATTCCAAAAGCACCAACAACTCCTAATGCAGGTGCTCCTCTTATATTCATATTTTTTATTGCATTGTATAAAGAATCTATATCCTTACAAAATAAAAACTCTAATTTATGCGGCAATTTATTCTGATCTATAATCTTTATACTATTCTTGACCCATTCTACAGTCTGAATACTCATAGTTTTTACCAATTACATATTAATATATCATTTTCCTTAATATCAACATAAAAAAAGATATCATACTATTATGTAACACATGTGCAGTAATAGGAGCTACAAGAGAACCTGTTTTTTCATATATGTAAGATAACATTATTGACAGCACAAAGATAGGAATAAAGCCTACTGGAGTAAGATGTAAAAATGAAAAGATAACAGAAGTTAACAATATACCAGAAGTTATTCCTAATTTGCTTCTTAAAAATTTGTATATAAACCCTCTAAAAAAAATCTCTTCACATATAGGTCCTATCACGGAAATAAATATTAAAAGGTATATTAACTTAGGAATTTTAACTGGCAGAAAATATACTAAAAATATAGCATTTGGTTCAGTTTCATATCCAATATAATAAAAAATAACTATGCTGGTTAATAATACCAAAATAATAGCTGGGATTATGCTACTATAACTTAGAATGCCTATCAATATACTTTTTGCACTTTTTGAAAAATTTAAACCTAAAGAGTCAAATCCAGAATCATATTTGAGCTTTATATAATAAAAAATACATACTACAGCAATAACATGGAAAAAAGTTGAAAATACTATAGGGTTAACAATATTTGATTTAATATTTATATTTAAAAATTTAAATATTATATTAATAAAAATAGCAAATCCATATCCTGCCGAAAATATAATAATTAAAATTTTGAAAATATCCTTCAATGTCCATTCTGAATTGGAAATACTTTTAACTTGAGTCAACTTAAACTTTTTTTTAAAAAAGATGTAATACATATCTATAAGCAATCCGCCTACTAAAAGTAAAATAGCTATAACCGAAAATACTACAATAGCCCATTTTAAAAAAATATCTTTGTTGAACTCCTCAAATATTGAAATGTTAGACAATGCTATTTGTATTTCGGTTTCAATATCCCTAATTAAATTTTCGTTTTTTAAATTTCCTTCAGCTGTAAACAAAATATTCGTTGTATAAATAAAAATTAAAAAAAACAATAATGCAACGATTTTCCATTCTTTTCTAAAAACATTTAATATCTTATATAGAAAAAAATTTTTATTCAACATAGTTAATTCATCATATAATAAAAATAGTAAACAATATCTTATATTTCTTAAACAAAATATAACAATAATTATTTTTTTTCAATACGAGGAAATAAAGGTTTAGATTTATTGAGTTTTCTACCCGGCATAATATTACCCCAGCTTTTTAAACTTTCTAATCTCTCGTCTTTGATATTCACATCCATAGAAAGCTGGGAGTAAATATCTTCAGCTGTATCAGGCATAACAGGATATATGGCAAGACTAACTATTCTGATAAGTTCCAATAAATTGTAAATTACTTTATTTAATTGAGTAATTTCTTTATTTTTCCATAAAATCCAAGGAGACGAATCTTCGATATATTTATTTGCTGTATTGATTAACTCCCAAATAGTTATAAGTATAGCCTGGATATCAAAATTAGCCAAACATTGCTCTATAATATCAGGTAAATCATGTATTTTAGATTTAAAAACTTTATCGGGTTCAGAAACTTTTTCAGGAATCACTCCATTAAAATACTTCTCTGTCATTGATAATGTTCTATATACTAAATTACCCAAATCATTAGCCAAATCGCCATTAAATCTTTTAATAACAGCAGATTTAGAAAAATTACCGTCAAGGCCTAAAGAAATCTCTCTAAGCAGAAAATATCTAAAACTATCTGTCCCAAATTTATCTGCTATAAGATTCGGATCCACTATATTTCCTTTAGATTTAGACATTTTTTCACCTTTTCCAGAAGAATTTCCGTCTTTAACTAACCACCAACCATGAGCCATTATAGTTTTAGGCATTTCTAAGTTTAAAGCTTTTAGCATAATGGGCCAATATACAGCGTGAGGTTTTAATATATCTTTACCTATTACATGTAAATCTGCTGGCCAGAGTCTACTAAATTTTTCCATATCATTAGGATACCCACACCCAGAAATATAATTAATAAGAGCATCAAACCAAACATAAACTACATGTTCAGTACTAAAAGGCACTTCTATTCCCCAACTAAGCCTAGATTTAGGCCTCGTAATACATAAATCATCTAAAGGTTCATTTAAATAACCCAAAACTTCGTTATAACGTGATTTCGGTTTAACAAAATCTGGATTTAATTTTAAATATTCTAAGAGCCAATTTTGATATTTAGAAATTTTAAAAAAATAGTTTTCCTCAGTAATTTGTTCTAAATCCCTATTGCAATTAGGACACTTTTTGTCAGGGGCCTGCAAAGATGTCCAAAAAGTCTCACAAGGAACACAATACCAGCCTTTATATTCATCTAAATACAAATCTTTTTTTTCATAAAGTTCTGCTAAAATTTTCTTTACTGCCTTTATATGTCTACTTTGTGTCGTCCGTATAAAATCATCATAATTAATATTTAATTTCCCCCATAAAGATTTAAAACTAATAACAACCTCATTTACGAATTCCTGTTCAGTCATATTTCTATTATTAGAAGCTTGTTGAACTTTTTGTCCATGTTCGTCAGTCCCTGTTAAAAAAAAGACTTTTTTATCTTTAAGCTTCATATATTTAGATAAAGCATCACAAATCACATTTGTATAAGCATGCCCTATATGTGGGTTCGCATTAACATAATACAACGGCGTTGTAATATAAAAACTTTTCTCCATGATTTACAGGATTAACTATATTTTTAATAATTTAATTCTATTTGTTTTCCACTACCCAGTTCAGCCTTTACTTTTCCTTCTAATATATTTACCTCTACGACTTTTGCTTTACCTTGCTTTACATTTATAAATTCACCCTTGTTAGGTAATTTTTTGGAAAGCCTTTTATAAAGATTATCTTCAAAAGATAAACAACACATCAACCTACCACATAATCCAGAAACTTTATTTGGAGTCAGTGGCATATCTTGAGACTTGGCCATCCTTATGCTAACCGGTTCAAAATTTTTCATAAAAGTTGCACAGCACAAATCCCTACCACAAGGGCCAATCCCACCAAGAATCCTTGCCTCATCCCTAGCTCCTATTTGACGTAATTCTATACGTAGCTTAAAAATTTGAGCTAATTCTTTAACTAACTCTCTAAAATCTACTCTGCCTTCAGAAGTAAAATAAAAAATAATTTTTGACCTATCAAATGAATACTCGGCATTAACCAATTTCATATTCAAACCATGATATTGAATTTTTTTGTCACAGATTTTAAGAGCTTTCTTTACTTTCTGTTTATTCTTTTCTATCCTATGTATATCTTGACGGTTAGCTTTGCGTAATAACTTTTTAATGCTTTTATCTCTTTCTTCCTCGATAATATCTTCCGGTTCAGAAGCTACCTGCCCATAATCAATACCCCTATCTGCTTCTAATATTACATAATCCCCAGGCTTAACTTCTATATTATTTTTATCATATGTATATAATTTCCCATTTTCTCTTAATCGAACTTGTATACTTTTCATAATTTAAACAACTCCTTCCAATTCACATATTTTTAACATACTATCTTCTAAAGTTAATTTCACATTAGCATTTCCTAAGATTTTTCTCTTTGCATCAATAATGTTTTCTATTATTTTTATTAATTTATCTAACTTACTGTACTTCGCAATCTTAGACAAAATATTTATTTTGTCGCGGTTTACAACTAAACTATCCACATCTTTTTTTATTAACAATATATCTCTATACCAACTTATCATAAAATCTAAAATCTGCATTATATCGTTACGTGATTCATAATCTGGTTCATAAAATAATAATTTATCTTTTTTCTCACTCATCAAACCAATCAATTCTTCTCGTTGTTTTAAAAACTTATCATTTAACAATGAAAAAGCTTTCTCTAAACTGCCCCCGGATAAATTAATAATATATTCTCTGTCAGAATCTGAAACTTCAGATTTTTCTGATATTATCTTATCTAAAATTTCAGAGTTTAATGGATTAAATCTCACAAGTTTACATCTAGACACAACAGTTGGTAATATACTTTCTAAATTTGATACTGTTAATATAATAATACTTTTTTCAAAAAGGTCTTCCAAACTTTTCAACAAAGAATTTTGCGCTTGTAAAGTCATTTTATCTGCATCACGAATTATACATATTTTCCTATCAGATTCATAACATTTTAAACTCATATTAGCTTGTAATCTTCTGATATCATCTATTTTGATACTATTTTTTTGGGCTTCATGATTTATTACAAAAACATCGGGATGATTAAAGTTTTCGATTTTTCTACAACTTATACATTTATCACAACTATCTAAATCTGATTTTTTGCAATTTATAGCTTTAGCAAAATTCAAAGCAGTAATATACTTCCCAACTCCTGGATTTCCATAGAATAAAAATCCCTGTGAAAACCTTGAATTCTTAATAGTCTTTCTTAATATACTGATAGTATAATCTTGTCCTTTTATATCTTTTAAACTCATAACATTTAATGTTTTCTTAAAAATTTACTTATTATTTTTCTTATCCTATCTTGCGTATCATTTATTTCTTCCTGTACTTTAACAGTCTTAATTCTATTTGGAAACTTATTAGCTAACTGTAAATAACCATTTCTGACTTTATTATGATAATCTAAATTCCTTTTTTCTATTCTATCAGGATTTTTAATACTTTTAATGGACGCATTAACATCTGTATCTAAAAATATAGTAAGATTAGGTTCTAAACCATTTGTAACATAATTACCTATTTTTTTTATAAAATCTATATTTAAACCACTTCCATAACCTTGATAACAAACTGTTGCATCAAGAAATCTATCACATACTACTATTTTATTTTTTTCTAATGCAGGTTTAATAACTTTAGAAACAAGTTCAGCTCGGCTAGCCATATATAAAAGCAATTCACATTTCTGTGACATTCCTGCATTTTTTGGTTCCAACAATATCTTTCTTATCATCTCACTTATAGGAACACCACCGGGTTCACGAGTATATACTACAGGGAAACCCTCTTCTTTAAGAAAATCCGCAATAAGTTTAGAATGTGTACTTTTACCACTACCTTCTATTCCTTCAAAAGTTATAAATTTGTGTTCTATATCCTCTGTCATCATACCCTTAATCTACCATACAACTAAAATTTGGTCAATATGCAAGCTACAGGCTGCAAGCTTCAAGATACAGGCTACAGGTCACAAGTTACAAGCTTCAAGTCTCAAGCTTC
>JAGYNU010000005.1 GCA_018399975.1 Candidatus Omnitrophota bacterium | reverse complement strand
TTGAAGCTAAATTTCTGTCCCGAACGGGGACTTATCCGAACGGGGATTTATCCGAACGGGGATTTATTTAATTTATGAGATATGTGGTCTGCAGTTTGAAACATGTTACTTGTAGCATGTTACCTGAAACCTGTATGTTTTTCTATAAGCTATGCTTGTCCGCCATTTTTTGGTGGAAACTATGAGCTACTTTTTATTGTAACCTTTTGTTTTTTCTTTCTTTTTATAACATTCAAGACAATTATAGATAGGAACTGCTCTTGTTTTATCATATCCCTTATAAATTACAACTCGTCTAACTTCATCTGTTTCTTTACCACATGTATCACATTTCATATTACACCCCTTTTAATACACACCTGCCTGCCGGCAGACAAGGACTAACACCCCATTAAATAATAAATTATCTAATGGGGCAAGCTGATTTTTAAAAACGTACTGATTACCGCTGATTAAAACACGGATATCAGGATATTGGGTAAAAATATTCCAAAATCTGATTTCCCAATAACCAAATCCCAATTTCCTAATATCCCTAACAATCTATAATCTTCTGTCTTCTGCCATCTATTTTCTGTTTTCTGTCTTCTGTCTTCTGTTTTCTGTCATCTGTCCTCCGACTAAACACACATCCGCAATAATTTTGTCTATAAAGATCTAATTCTTTAGAAATTTGTATAGCTTTTTTAAACCCCTCTTTTTTTTTAAAATCTCTCTCTAAAAACTTAAATTCGCTTATTTGTCTTCCAATTCTATTTATTTCTGCTGCATTTTTATGAGGACTTATAGTAAGTGTAGTAGTAAAAAAATCAAATCCACCTTCCTTGAAATATTCCATAGTTTCCTTAAGCCTCATTTTAAAACATTTGCTGCATCTCTTTCCACCCTCTGGTTCCTTTTCTAATCCTTTAATTTCATAAAACCAATCCTTTTTATTGTACTTTCCTTCTATCATAGGAAAATTAAAATGATTTACAATTTTTCTTGCAGATTCTAATCTTTTGGCATACTCTTCTTTAGGATGTATATTAGGGTTATAAAAAAAACCAGTAACTTCATAATTTTCCTCACGAAGCCTTTCTACTATCCCGGCAGCACATACTCCGCAACATATATGTAATAATACTTTCTTCATAATAAAAATCTAAGCCCGAAATCCGAATTTCTAATATCTAGATACTAAACAAATTTTAATCTTCTAATTAATCAATACTCCGAATTTATGCTCTAAATTTCCTTGTTTGTAATTTGAAACATTGCAATTTAGATATTGTTTAGTATTTATTATTTATTATTTATTATTTATATGCTTTCCCTGCCAACTATTTCTTTCTTCTAAATAATTATTAATAGCCATTTTTGCATCTTTTTCGTTTATCCAATCAGGCGCCAAAAGCATATCATCTGGAGCTGAAGCCCCAACTCTTTGTATAATACAATCAGAATGTAAGTATTCTATCATCGTAGCCGCAGATTGGACATAATCATTAAAACTAATCGGATTATATTTCCCTTTTTTATAAATTACTTCTAATGTCGTATCTTTAACGACATGGGCAGGATGTATTTTAACGCCGTCAACTTTTAACTCAGCTAATTTCTTAGCAGTATAAATATAATCTTTTAAATTTTCTTTAGGCAACCCAATTATAACATGCACACAAATTTTCAGCCGTTTTTTCTTTGTGTCTAAAACAGCTTGCCTAAATCTTTCATAATCATGCCCTCGATTAATTAACTTTAAAGTTTTATCTCTTGCACTTTGAAGTCCATATTCAATCCATGCTTCATATTGGTCAGTATAAGAATCCAATAAATTTAGTTTTTCTTCATCGACACAATCTGGCCTTGTTCCAATAGCTAATCCAACCACATTCTTAAACTCTTTTATTATATCATATTTAGATTTCAATTCAGCTAATTTACCATAAGTATTTGTATATGGCTGAAAATAAACCATATACTTTTTTGCATTATACCGTTTTTCGGCAAATCTTATTCCATATTCAATCTGTTTTTTTATATCTTTTTCCTTTTGCCTTAACTGTGGGCTAAAAGCTAAATTATTACAAAATATACACCCACTTTTACTGATAGTCCCGTCTATATTAGGACACGAAAATCCACCATCAACTGTTATTTTCTGGACCCGTTCTTTATACTTACTTTTAAAATAATTATTAAGGGTATAATATCTATTATTATTCATCTATAAAATTTTTAGAACAATCCTCAAGGTAAAAAAGTAAAGCAGATTCAGGCTCTACTCCTAATTTTGCAGAAAGTTCAACAACTTGAAACAATAACTTACCTATCATAGTTTTATCATCTTTAAGATTAGACTCTTTTAATTCATCTTTAATATTTCGAATGGATTTTTCAGGACTTAAAGATTTAATTTTATGAAACCTATAAGCTTTTTTAAAAAATAAATAAGAACGTAATAAAGCAGGCGCAGATTTTGGAATTCCATCGAAAAAATTTTTTCTTTTACCCTTTCTTTCTTTTTTCTTTAATCTATCCCAGTTTTTTATGACTTCCTCGGGGGTTTCTAAATTTTCATCTGCAAAAACATGAGGGTGCCTTCTAACTAATTTATTGGATATATCTTGAATAACATTAGATAAATCAAATTTACCCTCTTTTTCATAATAATCAGCCAAAAAAATAATAAGAAGTAAAAGATCCCCTAATTCCTCCTGGATATTATTATAATTTTTATTATCAATAGCTTCAATTGTTTCATAAACTTCTTCTAAAAGGTAAGTTTTTACATCTTCGGGTTTTTGTTTTTTATCCCAAGGACATCCATTTGGTCCGCGTAATGTTTTTATTATATCAACCAAATTTTGGAATTCTTCTTGATATTTATTCCTATCACAACACATAATTTAAAATTGACTTTTTTGGAAATTATCGAATATGTTTTTAATAATAAAATTCTAATTTCTGTTTTCCTATAATCTAAATACTATGCCTGTCCGCCATTTTTTGGTGGAAACTATAAGCTATTTTATATACTACTATTGAATTAAAAATAAGGCAAGAATAATTTAGAATAGAAAAGTTTAAGCACAATAAAAACCCCTCGTTTAAAATAAACGAGGGGTTTAAAACTACTTTATGCAAACTTTTTTACTACATATTAGTGCTGCCACCCAGTTGCCATTGGACAGGACCAAGATCACAACCAGAACCACCACCGCTCCCCGGAGTTACCTGAGATGCCCCTGTAGCTTGACAATTCTCAACAGGCCATACCATCCAGTATATTACAAAAGCAATAAGCAGTAATAATAAAAACCATTTTTTATTCATTTTTCTTCACCTCCCTTGTGAAGTAAAAAAATTTATCTTCTTTTTAATAATAATAAAAGCAAATAGAATGCCAAATTAGTATATTTTTATATTTTTATATATAAACCTTTAATTATTAAGTAATTATAAAAATAAAATTTTTATTATAAAAAAACAAAAAAATACAAAAACTGTAAAATTTATATATAACCTTAAAAATATTTTAACATTTAAATTCAACTTCTTTATTTATATAACACGAAATTTGAAAAATTATTACAATATATGTAAAAATAAGGTTAGAAATTGGAAAGGATTACTACTGCTGGCATTGAAATGAACCACTGAATTGGAAATTGATAGGGCCCATACTGCATCCCCCATTTCCGCTACCCACTGTAGGAGAAGCACTTGTAGATAAACAGCTTTCAACAGGCCATATTATCCAGTATGTCACAAAAATCATTAGAATTAATAAGAAAAAAAATTTTCTTTTCACTTTTTTTCTCCTGTTTGTGATTCACAATAAGTATACTATATAAAATTACGAAAGTCAAATAGATTTTAAACTTTTTTAATAAGTGTAATAAAAAGAATAGAGTAAAAAAATTAAGAAGAGAATGGCGAGGGACGGAATCGAACCGCCGACGCCCTGATTTTCAGTCAAGCGCTCTACCGCCTGAGCTACCTCGCCAATAAGGCAGATGATAAATATAAGATTACAGATAAAAAAATACCCAACCGGAAATCTCAAATTCACCTTGCTGAAAGATTTTAACAAAAACAAAAAAAAATGTCAATTATATTTTATACTTTTCTATAAAAGCAATAGCTTGCTTTTTATTTTTTATTTTATTTTGCATTTGCAAAAGTTCTACTTCCTCAATTATTTTGCCAACCATAGGAGAAGGCTTAATATCTAAAATCTTCATTATGTCATTACCATCTATTAATTTTTCAGGTTCAATTCTTTCTTGAATATGAAAATATTCTTTAAGTAATTTGATCAAGAACTTTTCATGATCCCTCATAGACTGTTTGGTTATAAGTTCTCCTGCAGTTGCATATTTATCTGCAATAGAAAGCAAGATTACTAAGGGAGTATTAAGCCCTGCATCTTTGAAAAATCTATAACGTGCTTTTTTTGTTGATTCTTTTTGTTCTACTAAATGCCCTGGACGCATGTGGTTATAAACCATATTTTTTAAACTCTTCATTTCAGCATTTGATAATCTATATCTTTTAGCCATTTCTTCGGTTATATCTTGACTAACTTTTTCATGCCCCCAAAACTTAATTTTACCATCTTCTATAAATCTAACATTGGGTTTTCCAACGTCATGATAAAGTAAAGCTAATTTTAATAAAGCTTTTTGGGACCTATACCCAGATATATAATCCTCTAAAATTTTTTTTAATCTTACCCTTAAATAATCATCTTGATAAATTTTACCTAAAATACTTTCAAATTGTTTGATACACTCCAAACTATGATAATAAACATCAAATTTATGATAAGGCCCTTGTTCAATATTTTTCCCATTTTTTAATTCAGGGAAAATTTCATCGAATAAACCAGTTTCGGCCATCTTCAAAATATATTTATAAGAATTATCTGTTGATAACAATCTAAAGATTTCATCTCTTATCCTTTCAAAAGAAATTTTATGTATAGCCATTTTATTTTCATTAATTTCTCTTAAAGTATTTTTTTCTATTTCAAAAGTTAGATGTGCTCCTATACTAAAAGCTCTAAGCATCCTTAAAGAATCATCAATTAAGGAATTTGAATTAACAGAAACTATCTTTTTGTTACAAAAATGTTTTAAGGTATTAGTTGGATATATCAAATATTTTCTTAAATCTTTTTTTGACTTAGCATTTAAAAATTTGCCTAATTCTATTGCTACTGCATTAACTGTAAAATCACGTTTATATAAATCTTCTTGGATTGTTTTACCTTTAAATTCTGTAAAATCCATCTGATAATCAAAATCAAAATCTCTTATAATAATCCTAATCGTATTGAAATCTCTGTTTAAGATAATATAATCAGCTTTAAATTTATCAGATACTTTTTTGGTAAACGAAGCTATATTTGTATTTAATGTAAAATCTATATCTATTTTTTTACTTAAATCATACCCCATCATTAAATCTCTAATAAAACCGCCAACTATATATATAGATACATCTTCTTTACAAGCTTGATTATATAAATCACGTAATTTATTTTTTATATTTTTTATTTCCATTTTCTTACTATTAATCTTAAAACCTATAAAAAAAAGAGGTGATTGTTATTGTCCAACCACCTCCTTCTTATACACAAATTTATACAATATTATTTATTCTTCAGATTCTTCGGTTTCTTCTGACTCTTCTGAAGTTTCTTCAGAACTTTCACTTGCTTCGCTACTTTCATCCTGTTCTTTATTCTTTTCTGCTTCAGGAGATTCTGTCTCTGTAACTTCTTCTTTTTTTTCTTCTTTTTTCCTGGCCATAGTATCTTTTATTTCTCCTATTCCAGCAATTAAAGCAATTAAACCTACTAATACTAAAAATGCAGGAACAATCCCTTTAAGAACTAAAACAAATTCAGGCCACCATACTACTATGCCTATAACGCCTAAAATAATAGCTATTAATCCACCTATAACTGCTATAAACTTTCCCATGCACCTACACCTCCTTACTTGAAAATTAAAAAAATACATATTAAAACTAAGTTGACATCAAACTGTTAATATGATAACTTAAACTACAATAAAAGTCAACATCAAAATACAATATTAAAATATAATGGAAGAAGAAAATAATAATTACAAATTCGAGATAGATTTTTTTAAAAAAATCATACAGGAAAAACCAAACTATACAGAAGCTTTAATTCCACTTGCCAATGCATATACAAAAACAGGACAATATAAAAAGGGGCTTGAAATTGATAAACGTTTAGCAGAACTTAAGCCAAAAGACCCAATAGTATTTTATAATATTGCATGTAATTACTCGTTGCTCAATAATTCAAAAGAAGCTTTAAATTATTTAAATAAAGCAATAAAACTTGGATATGATGATGTAGAGTATATGTTGCAAGATTCTGATTTTAATAATATAAAAGAAAACGTTGAATTCAAAAATTTAATTAAAAAATATTTTAAACTAACTTCATTTTAATAATTCAATTATTATTTAACATTATTTTTACTTTTTTAACGATTTCCTTTTCACTTTTATAATTCATTTTCAACAATGCCTTATCTATATTAAACCAATTAACATTATCTACTTCAAAACTATTAGCATTAATATCCCCACTTTTATATTTCATCATATAAAAATAAACTGTTTTAAAACACTTAACATTTCTATCTTTATAAAACCGATAGTTTATTTTATCAATTCTTTTTATTATTTTAGCAAAAACGCCTGTTTCTTCCCGTACTTCTCGTAAAGCTGTCTGCTCTTTTTTTTCGCCCTCTTCTATCTTACCTTTTGGTAAACACCAAATATTACTGTTTCTTCTATTTATTAATATAATATCTGCATTTTTTTTAAGTAAATTTAAAACTACTCCCCCCGCAGAAAATTCTCTTATAGTACTAACAGCCATTATTTGAAAATTGTTAAATTTTAAAAATAAATTTTTACTCTGCCCAACCTGAATATGCTTCACCTTTTAATTCACTTACATATCGATAAGCTGAATCACTAGCGATAGCTCCATCAGAACAAGCTGTAATTACTTGCCTTAGTCTCTTTCTTCTTAAATCGCCAGCAACAAACAAACCTTCGCAAGAAGAACTCATATTATCATCACTTATAACATGTCCTTTATCATCAAGGTCAACAATATCTTCAACAAGCTTTTTATTAGGAAGATATCCAATAAAAACAAATATACCATCACATTTTACATCAAACTTTTTGTTTTTAGGCAATGATTTAATCTTTAAACTTTTAACTTTATCTTCTCCTATAATTTCAATAGGCACAGATTCAAGTATTAAATCTACATTCCCCTTTTTCTCAATCCTTTTTCGATAAACCTCTACTGCTCTTAGTTTGTCACGCTTATGCACTAACTTAACTGAATTTGCTATTTCAGACAAATATAAAGCTTCTTCAACAGCAGTGTTGCCTCCACCTATTACTGCAACATTTTTATCTTTATAAAAAGGACCATCACAAGTCGCGCAAAAACTCACTCCTCTACCGATAAATTCCTCTTCCCCTGGAATAGACAACTTTCTAGGTTGAGAACCCGTAGCCATTATCACAGAATAACTTTCAATATTATATTCTCTTAATTGTATTAAAAACTTTGATTTTTCCTTTGACAATTTTATAACCTCTTCATTTTCAAAATCTATATCATATCTCTCAGCGTGTTTTTTAAATCTATTAGCTAATTCATATCCAGAAATCTTATCATTAATCCCTGGATAATTTTCTATAGTGTCAGTTACAGTAATTTGTCCTCCCGGAACTAATTTTTCAAATACTGCTATATTTAAACCATATCGGGCTGCAAAAATAGCAGCAGTCAACCCAGCAGGCCCAGCTCCAATGATTACCAAATCGTAAATTTTCTTATTCATAATGTTTTAATTAAACAAATTTTTATATACTAATAATACTAAAAATATTTTAACTACATCACCTATAATAAAAGGAAACATTCCTAAAAATAATGATTGTGATAAACTTATATCTAAAAAAACAATTAGCCAAACGCTACCAAAAACCAATATTAATGCACTTGCTATAATTAAAACAAAGGTCAACCATAATAAAGACTTATTTTCTATAGTTAATTTACCCACTATCCATGCAGCAAAAATAAAACCAATTAAATAACCTGTGGTTACAGACATTAAACCAATACCTGCAACAGCAAAAATAGGAACCCCTAATCCCCCTAACAAAAAATAAGCAATCTGACTAAAAGCAGCATCTCTTTGTCCCAAAATTAAACCCGAAAGCAAAACAAAGAATGTTTGTAACGTAATTGGAACAGGAGTAAAAGGCAATGGTATATGAATAAAAGCACCAAGTGCAGTTAAAATACTAAATGTCATTATGCCTAATATACTGAGCAACAAAGGATTTACAATAAGCTTTTTATTTATAATCCTATTTAAATTATCAATTATTAACTCCTTTTTCATCATTTAAACTCCTGTTTTATTTGCACTATTTTTTTTCTACTCTTTATACCTTTCACTATGTTTATATTAGATTTAGGTAAATTATAATAATTGGATAAAACCTCTCTTAATTCCTTATTAGCTTTCCCTTTAGTAGGCGAAGAATTAACATAAACTTTCAATCCACTATACTCTTTTATAACTCTTTGTTTGACAGCATTAGTAATAACCTTCACTTCAATATTCATATAAGACTATCCTTTCAAAAAAAATAATCTGGCAGTGCATGAATTATATCATCTATGTACTAATACTTTCAAGGGTTTTTAAAAAATAGAAACAGCCTACTGATAAAAAAAAATAATTAGGGTGTAAAAAAATAAAATAAAATAAAATAAATATTTACAAATTAGGCTATTATCAATCATCTTTTTATATCTAAAATAGATACACAACAATACATACAAATTACATAAGTTATTTATTATTAGATACTTAAAATAAAAAATTAAATTAAATATTAAATTGGCATATTTTTTGCTTATTACTTAAACCATAAATATAAAAAAGGAGAAAAAATGAAAGAAATAATTTTCAAAAATTTAACTTCAAAAAACAAAAGAATAAAAAATATATCTGCTACGGAAATACTAAGAAAAAACAATATACTGATAGAAAGTAACCGAGAAACAAAATATTTTATAAACAACCCTTTAAGGTCCATAAGAAATATTTCTATAAAAAAACCTGAAATACATATATTAAAAGATATTGACACTTGTAAAAATACCAAAAAATTTAATTGGAAAATAAAAGGAAAAATATTAATAAAATTTAATGCTCAAATTATTCCGATAGATTATGAACATACATATGAACTCGAAATTGTAAATTTAGCAAAGAACAAAAAGGTTTAAAATGAAAAATAAAAATACTAATAAACTTAAAATACTGGCAGAATTATTTAAACATAACCATCGTGGGCAACAAATGACTTATATATTTATTATCGATATAAATAATGAAATAAGAAGAGCTAGAGTCCCTCTAAAAAATGGGCTTCCCCAAATAGAAAAAGGCTTAAATTGGAAACACTTCTCGCATATCTAAAAAAATCTAAAATATGTTTTATTCCATTTATTTTTGTTTCTGATATCTTTTATTAATCACTGCACTTAATATTGATATTGATGCTGGAGTAATTCCAGTAATTCTTAAAGCTTGCCCTAAAGATTTAGGTTTAATTTTATCTAACTTTTCGACTATCTCTCGTGAAATACCTGAAATTTTACTATAATCTAAACTTTTAGGAATTTTAATCCTCTCAAATTTATAAAATTTCTCAATCTCTTTCTCTTGTCTATTTATATAACCTTGATACTTTACTTGAATCTCAACCTGTTTAGTTACACTATCCGAAAAATTTTCAATATTACTACCTAAAATTTCTAACAAATCTTTATAATTAATATCAGGACGTTTTAACAATTTCTCAGCAGTAACATTTTTCTTGAGAATCCCAATATTTAATTCCTTTAACTTTTTATTTACTTTATTAGGAATAACTATAGTTTTTCTTAATCTTGCTTTCAATTCTTTTATTTTTTTTATTTTTTCCTCTAACTTATAGATCTCCTCTTTAGATACTAAACCTATATCATATCCTAATTTCCTCAACCTCAAATCTACATTATCTTCTCTTAGTAAAAGCCGGTATTCTGCACGTGAAGTAAACATTCTATAAGGTTCATCTACTCCCTTTGTAATTAAATCATCGATTAAAACCCCGATATAACTCTGCGTCCTATTCATAATAAATGGCTGTTTATTAAATATTTTATGGCAAGCATTTATCCCAGCTACAAAACCCTGCACAGCCGCTTCTTCATATCCAGTAGTCCCATTTATTTGTCCTGCAAAAAACATATTTTTAATCAACTTTGTTTCTAACGTAGCATTTAACTGAGTAGGTTGTACAAAATCGTGTTCAATTCCATATCCCGGCCTCATAATACGAGCATTTTCCAAACCCCTTATAGTAGAAATCATCTTCTCCTGCACATCTATGGGTAAACTAGTAGATATACCATTAGGATAAATCTCAATAGTATCTTCACCTTCAGGTTCCAAAAAAACATGATGCCTTTCTCTGTCAGGAAACTTAACTACTTTATCCTCAATAGAAGGACAATATCTCACCCCTTTTCCTATAATAACTCCAGTATATAAAGGAGATTTATCTAAATTATCCATTATTATTTGATGGGTTTCAGGATTAGTATAAGTAATATAACAAAAAATTTGTTTTCTATTTAGCTCTGAAGTGGACAAAGAAAATGGATTAATTTTCTGGTCACCCTTCTGTTTTTTTAATATATCAAAATTAATGGTATTAGCATCCAATCTTGCACAAGTTCCAGTTTTAAATCTACCCAATTCAAAACCTAATTTTCTTAATCTATCCGAAAGTTCATTTGATGCTTCTTCTCCTATTCTTCCACCAGGAAAATTATTTAGTCCAATGTGTATTAGCCCATTCAAAAAAGTTCCGGGAGTTATTATAACCATCTTACTTAAGAATTCGCCCTGTTCTTTTGTTTTAACTCCAATAGCTTTATTACCCTCAACCAAAATGTCTACCACTTTAGCTTGTTTTACACATAATTTATCCTGCTTTTCTACAATATGCTTCATATATAAATTATATTTTTTCTTATCAACTTGTGCTCTTGAAGATTGAACAGCCACCCCTCTGCTAGTATTCAAAGTTTTAAACTGAATACCAGTTGCGTCAACTGCTTTTCCCATTTCTCCACCAAGAGCATCTAACTCTTTTACTAATTGCCCTTTAGCTAATCCACCGACAGCTGGATTACAAGGCATATAGCCAATAGTATCCAAATTTATCGTAAACAAAAAAACTTCTAAACCTAACCGAGCGCATGATAACGCAGCTTCTATACCCGCATGCCCGCCTCCTACAACAATAACATCAGCTTCATGTTTTTCTGAATTCATACCTTAACTTAACCTAACCTCTTTATTAAAGCAGTTATATCCTTGCCTAATTCTCTACACTGCTGAATAACTCTATCATCGGGTTCTGAAATACTAACAGGCCCATAATGATCCCCATTAGGATAACCTTTGATTATCATCCCATGAATTAAAAAAAAGTGTAAAATATCTAATATAGCTGTTTCGTTTCCCCCTCCTATATCGGTAGCAGATGAAAAAGCAGCACCAACTTTACCTACCAACTCCCCATGATATTTAACACTTTCATCTAATATTCTTTTAATCTGCCAAGCCATGGACCCATAATATGTAGGAGTCCCCAATATAATACCATCAAATCCGAGAAACTCTTCTGCTTCAATATCTGATATTTTTTTACAAACTACTTCAACTTTCTCTTCTTTTATAGAATCTTGAATAATCTTTGCCATTTTTTCAGTGCTACCTAATCGTGAAAAGTAACCAATTAAAATTTTTGACATTCTCTCACCTCCTTTTAATGTTTAATGAACACATGATTTAGAGAGTGTAATCGTAAAGCTCTCTTTATCATAGATATATCTATTATTAAACGGATCTAACGGATAACCTTTTTTATCTATCCGCGGGAAAATTAATCCTAAATTATTTTCATCATCTTTAGCACTAAAATAAACAATTAATTGCCTAAGGCTATATGGATATTTTCCTGTTTTATATTTATATACTTCTAAAGCTATATTTAAATTTCTTAAATCCGCTTGCACAATAATATATTTTGCAGTTTCACAAAATTGAGAATATAAAAATGCAAATAAAGCCATAATTATAGAAATAATAGATATATATATAACTGCTTCCAAAACTATACGCTTTATATGTTTGATTCTAATCATTTTCTAAATGCCTAAATCAGTTTTTAAACTTAAAAGCTGTATAATGTCTTTTCTTGTAAGAATACCTAATAAATGTTTCCCTCTGTCTATTACCAACACTTTACCTATATCATTTCTCATAAGTTTATTCATTACTAATACAGCTTCTTGATGTGGAGTTACACTTATTTTATCAACACTATTATTCATTACTTCATTAACTGTAACATTAATCCATTTATCTTTATTTATCTCTTTTATGCTATTCAAATCTACCATACCTACAACTTTATCATCCTCGATTACAGGAAAACTTTTATATTTATATCTTAAAAAATATTCGTTTATCAACTCATTCAAATTCATATGCTTATATACAGTAATTACATCTTTTTTCATAATATCCTTAGCTAAAACACCACTTAAAGCTTGTCTTAATGAAACTTGCATATACCCAGTGGTCGCTGCCTGATGTAAAAAAAATCCAATAAATATTAACCATATCCCTCCAATAAAATTATAACCAAACAAAATATTTAAGAGTCCTAAAGCTACCAATAAAAAAGCTACCACTTTCCCTATATTAGAAACAATCCATGTAGCCCTCTTCAAATTTTTTGTCCATTTCCATATAACAGCTCTTAGAACTCTACCTCCATCAAGAGGAAATCCAGGAATAAGATTAAAACCTGCCAACATGCCGTTTATAATAGATAAATATCTAACTACAGCATAAATAGGAATCCATAAATACATACTTTTAATAAATTCTCCCAATAAAAGAAAAAATAACATTAAAAAAATACTACATAGTGGGCCTGCTATTGCCATCTTAAATTCTGTAGAAGCATCGGGAGGTTCGTTAGACATATGAGCTACTCCCCCGAAAATAAACAATGTTATCTTTTTTATAGATAATCCATTTTTTTTTGCTACTAAAGAATGCGACAATTCATGAAGTAAAACCGAAACAAAAAGTAAAATAGCAGCAGCTACTCCCATAATCCAATAGGTATCAGAACTTAAATTATGATAATAATAAGGAAAATAAGCAGTAGCCAAAGTCCAAACTATAAGCAAAAATATTATAAACCAGCTTATATGAATTTCTACTTCTATACCAAAAATTTTAAAGAGTTTTATACTATGAGAAAACATTGCATATTTTTAAAATGTTATTTTTGACATTTACTGCAAAAGAAAGTAGTTCTACCTGATATTTTTTCTATCTTTAATTTCCGGTTACAATTGGGGCATTTTTGCCCCTTTTTTCTCCTATTTAAAAGTAAATTATTATTTTTATTTATACTATTATAATTACTGATGGCTTTATTTAAAATTCTCTTAGTATTTTTATATAAACTTTTAACTTCTAATCTATTTAAACTGGATGTTTTTCTTTTAGGCGAGATTCTGCTTTTAAAAAGAATTTCGTCAGCATAAACATTGCCAATCCCAGCGATATAAGATTGATTGATAAAAAAAGATTTTAAATATGAATCGGTTTTTTTTAATAAAAATCCTAACACATCACATGTAAATGCCTCACTTAATGCATCTACTCCTAAATTATTCAGCCCTGACAACTCGTTAAATCTTTCATCTAATGTTAATCTTATTTTTCCTAACTTCCTAGAACAATTATACCTTATTTCTTTCCCTGCTTTAAATATTAGTCTGAACTTATCATGTTTTTTTACCTCTTTGCTTTTTGACACTAAATCTATCCAACCAGTCATACCCATATGCAAAACTAAAGTAAATCCAGAATCAAAAAATACTAATATATATTTTCCTTTCCTTATAACTTCTCTAATTTTTGAATTTACAACCCCTGCACTTATCAGTCTATCAGAAATTTTAACAAACTTCCTATCCAATATAATAAAATCCTTTACAGATTTACCTATAATATAATCTTTAAAACCCCTCAACATATACTCTACATCGGGCAACTCAGGCATATAAAAAAAACTCCTCTTTAATATAATTCAAATATATTGTATAATTTTAACATATATAAGTTAAAATAATCAAACCAAATAAAAATGAAAATACAATCTTACTCCTTTGGTAAAATGATAATCAATGGTAAAGTTTTTAACCAAGATTTAATTATTCTCAAAAATAGAATAATTGATAATTGGCGAAGAAAAGAAGGCCACATTTTACAACCTGAAGATTTAGACGAAGTTATCGAGGCTAAGCCTCAATATTTAACTGTAGGACAAGGAGCTTATGGTGCTATGAAAATATCAGAAGAAGCAAAGAAACTTTTGTTTTCTAAAAATATAGAATTAATCCACGCTCCTACTGGTGAAGCTTATAAAATATTTAATCAGTATCAGGAAGAAGATAAAAGAGTAGCTGGTGCATTTCATCTAACTTGCTAATATAGGTTGTCGGTTTTCGGTTATCGGTTTTCGAAAAAGATAATCTGTGCTAATCTGTAACTATGGAAAATATAGAAGTAGCAAAAATATTCAATGAAATAGCTGATATTTTACAATTAAAGGAAGATAATCCTTTCCGTATACGTTCATACCGAAGAGTAGCGCAAATTATATCTGGGCTATCTGAAAATTTAAAATCCATAATAAAAGAAAAAAATTTAGAAAATATCCCAGGCATAGGCAAAAACACAGCAGAAAAAATAAAAGAAATTATAGAAACCGGAGATTGCCAATATCATAAAGAACTTTTAGAAACCCCTGAAGCTAATCTTATAGAAATGATGAAAATCCCAGGTTTAGGCCCCAAATTAGTCCAACAAGTTTATAAAAAACTTAATATTACAAATATGGATAAATTGGAAAAAGCTGCCAAAAACGGCAAATTGCGAGAAATGGAACGTATGGGCGAAAAAAGTGAAGAAAAAGTTCTAAAAGGGATTCAGTATTTCAAACAAAGTAAAGGTAGATTTAAACTATCAGAAGCCCTTCCTTATGCCGAAACAATAATAGATAAATTAAAAAAACATAAAGAAATCAAAAATATTCAATATGCAGGAAGCTTAAGAAGAATGAAAGAAACAGTAGGTGACTTAGATATTTTAGTAACCGCTGAAAATAACACTAACATCATAAATAAATTTACTTCTTTATCAGAAGTTAAAGACATAATTGCAAAAGGCACTACAAAATCAACAGTAATATTAAATAATGGATTGCAGGTCGATTTAAGACTTATAAAACCATCAAGTTTTGGAGCTGCATTAGTATATTTTACAGGTTCCAAACAACATAATATTGCTATTAGAGAAATCAGCAAAAAGAAAAATCTAAAAATAAATGAATATGGAGTTTTCTCTATTAAAAACTCAAAAGAAAAAAAAGTTGCTGGGAAAACAGAAAAAGAAGTATACAAAAGCATAGACTTACCTTTTATACCCCCAGAACTAAGAGAAAATAATGGAGAAATTGAAGCTGCCCGTATAAATAAGCTACCTAAACTAATTAACTTCCATGATTACAAAGGAGACTTACATATGCATACTAAATACTCGGATGGAAGTAATACTATAGAAGAGATGGTAGAATCCTGTAAAGATAGAGGTTATAAATATATAGCAATCACAGATCATTCGCAAGCTGTCAAAATAGCTGGAGGCTTAAAACCTAAAGAACTAATAAAAGAAATAGATAAAATAAAAGAAGTAAACAACAAAATGGAAAATATAACGGTATTTTCTGGTGTAGAGGTTGATATTTTAAACGATGGCAAATTGGATTTTCCTGATGACATATTAAAACAATGCGATATAGTTATCGCAGCAATACATTCAAAATTTGGAATGGAAGAAAATGAAATGACTCAAAGGATAGTAACTGCTTTTAAAAATAAAAATGTAAATATTTTTGCACATCCTACTGGTAGAATATTAAAAAAAAGAGAACCATATAAAGTAAATATGGACGAACTAATAAAAGCTGCTAAAAAATACAAAATAGCTTTGGAATTAAATGCATATCCTGACAGATTAGATATAAGCTCAAAATATTGTAAAGCATGTAAAGAAAATAAAGTCAAAATTGCTATAAATACAGACTCACATAGCATCCTTCAATTAAATAACATTAAATATGGAATATATACTGCAAGGCGTGGTTGGTTAGAATCAGAGGATGTAATAAATACATATCCTCTGTCAAAACTTAAAAAGTTTTTTAATAAGGAATAGTAAATGTAGTCATAAATTCTAAGCACTAACTGATAAAAATACTAAGCACTAAATTCGAATTTCTAAACAATATCAAAATTCTAATGTTCCAAATCCCAAACTTGCAAGTTTGAAACATTGTAATTTATGATTTAGAATTCCTGCCTGCCGGCAGGCAGGTGTTTAGGATTTAGAATTTCGGATTTAGAATTTGAAAAATATTTGTTTAGGATTTTGATATTAGGATTTAAAATGTGGTAATAAATTATGTCTAAAAAAATCTCAAAACAACAAGCTAAAAAAGAAATTCAAAAATTACGCAAAGAAATCAATCATCATAATTATCTTTACTATGTTCGCAATACACCCAAAATCAGTGACCAAGAATACGATAATTTATTTAACCAACTCAAAGAATTAGAAAACAAATTTCCTGAATTTAAAACATCTACTTCCCCTACGCAAAAAGTAGGCGCTGCTCCGCAAAGCGAATTTAAAAATATTAAACATAGCATGCCAATGCTTAGCCTTTCCAATGCCTTTAATGAAAAAGAAGTAATAGATTTTGATAAAAAGTTAAAACGTATTCTAAAAAAAGAAAAAGATATAGAATACATTGCAGAACCTAAATTCGATGGACTGGCTGTAGAACTAATTTATAAAAATGGAATTTTTACACAAGGGACAACCCGCGGTGACGGAATCACAGGTGAAGATATAACTGAAAATTTAAAAACCATACCATCTATTCCACTAAAACTAAGAGATAAAGAATTAAAAATTCCATCATTAATTGAAGTGCGAGGAGAAGTATATATAAATAAAAAAGATTTTGAAAAACTAAATAAACACCGAGAAAAAAAAGAACAATCTACTTTCGCTAATCCTAGAAACGCCGCTGCAGGTTCTTTAAGGCAACTCGATCCTAAAATTACTGCCAAAAGGCCACTTAATATTTTTTTATATGGAATAGGTAATATAAAAGATAAATCGTTTAAAACACAATCACAAATATTATCTGTTCTACCAAAATGGGGACTACCTGTAAATAAAAATGTAAAAATATGTAAAAATATTCACAAAACAATAGACCATTATAAAAAACTAAATAATATGCGCGAAAATCTTCCCTATGAAATTGATGGTATGGTAATAAAAGTAAACAACCTGAAACTACAAGAAAAATTCGGAGAAATATCTCGAAGCCCCAGATGGGCTATAGCTTATAAATTCCAACCATTACAAGCAAAAACGAAAATAAAAAAAATAATAGCTCAAGTAGGACGTACTGGAGCACTAACTCCTGTAGCAATTATGAAACCTGTTAAGATAGGCGGAGTTACTATAAGCCGTTCCACATTACATAACCAAAACGAAATTGACAAAAAAGACATTCGCGTAAACGATACAGTTATAATACAAAGAGCAGGAGATGTAATTCCTGAAGTTGTAAAACCAATTAAAAAAAATAGAACGGGTAAAGAAAAAAAATATACTTTACCAGATAGATGTCCAATCTGTGGGGCTAAAGTCTTTAAATCCGAAGACCAAGCCGTAGCAAGATGCACAAACATTTCGTGTCCAGCAATATTAAAAGAATCGATAAAACACTTCTGTTCTAAAGGTGCTATAGACATAGAAGGAATGGGAGATAAAATAGTAGAACAATTAGTAGAAGAAAAAATAATAAAAGATGTTGCCGATATATACAAGATAAAAAGACAGGATTTATTAAATTTAGAAAGATTCGCTGAAAAATCGGCGCAAAACCTAATAGATGCAATTCAGAAAAGTAAGAAAACTACATTATCCAGATTAATATATGCTTTGGGGATAAGACATGTTGGAGAACATTTAGCCAGAATATTATCAAAAAATTTTCCAAACCTAAAATCATTACAAAAAACTAAAGAAAAGGACTTATTAAAAATCAAGGAAATCGGCCCAGAAGTAGCTCATTCTATAATAAACTTTTTTAACGAAAAACAAAACGAAAAATTAATTGATAAACTGATAAAAAACGGTGTAACTTATAGAAAAAAGTCTAAAGAATCCAATATACTATCAGGTAAGACCTTTGTTTTTACAGGCAGCTTAAAAAATTTCACACGTAACGAAGCTAAAGAAATTGTAGAAAATTTAGGAGGAAATGCTTCCTCATCAATTAGTTCTAAAACTAACTTTTTAGTAATAGGGGAAAACCCAGGTTCGAAATATGACAAAGCAAAAGAATTAGAAACAGAAATTATATCTGAAGAAGATTTTAGAAAATTAATTAAATAAAACTATCTTGATTCCCAATCTATTACATATAAATCAAAAAACTTATTTGTAAAATTAAAAAATCACTATATATTGTGAAAAACTATTAAACATTACTATTCTTCTATAGAAATTGCATCTGTAGGGCAACTATTTGCCGCATCTCTAACACTTTCCTCTAAATCACTTGGAATCTCATCAACTTTCGTTATAACTGTATCTCCAGAAATTTCAAAAACCTCTGGACACATGCTAACACATACACTACAAGCAATACAAGTATCCGTATTTATTACAACCTTCATATACAGTCTCCTTTTTCAAATCTTATAAAATAATAAATTTTAAAAATGACAAAACTAAAAACGGCACAAAACGCGTTAATAATATCATTATATTTTTATAATTTCAAGTGCTTTTAAGAAAAATAATAAATATTATATTTCTCTTAACTCAAGTTCTTATTTTTACCGTATACAAGACATGGAGCAGCTATAAATATAGAAGAATAGGTGCCAGCAATTATCCCAACCAATAAAACAAAAGCAAAATCATTAATAACTTCTCCTCCAAAAAAATAAAGTGATATAACCACTAATAAGGTCGTTAAAGAAGTAAGTAAAGTACGGCTTAAAACTTGATTTATACTTGAATTTATAACCTTTTTTAATTCATCCTTTTTTACTTTTAAATTTTCTCTAATTCTGCTATATACAACTATTGTATCATTAATAGAATAACCCACTATTGTAAGTAATGCAGCTATAACCGGTAAAGACAATTCTCTGCCACTAAAACTTAAAGCTCCAAGACATATCAAAACATCATGGAATAAAGCTATTATAGCTCCGGTAGCAAATTTTAAGTGTTTAAACCTGAAAAATATATATAAAGATATACCAATTAAAGAATATATAACAGCCAACAAAGCTTTTCTACGTAAAACATTACCTATAATTGGACCAACCTTTTCTATTCTTAAAACCCTAACATCTTCAAAAGCCTGTTTTAATGCCATTTCTATTTTATCGGTAGCACCTTTATAAGACCTGATAATAACACGGTTAGTATCTTTGACCTGCTGTATTACAGAATCACCAAAACCTATACCCTTTAATATATCTCTTATATTATTAATGTTTATACTATTTTTAAATTCAAATTCTTGTATACTGCCACCAGAAAAATCTACGCCAAAATTCTTTTCTCCCTTGATGCCGAAAACAACCATACCAACAATTATTAAAATAACAGATAGACTAAACATTATTTTTCTTAAATCTAAAAATCTTATTTTACTTTCAGAAATTATCTGCAACATAGGTAACTTTTTAAATCGACTTATAGTTTTAGTTAAAATATCAAAAACCAACCTAGTTATAACCAATGCTGTAAACATACTAGATAATATACCTATACTTAAAGTAGTAGCAAATCCTCTTATAGGCCCAGTCCCAAATTGAAAAAGCATAAGGGCTATAATTAAGGTAGTGATATTTGCATCGAAAATTGTTAAAAAAACTTTATCATAACCTGCCCCAATTGCAGGCCTAAGAGGTTTCCCTAATTTCAATTCTTCTCTTATTCTTTCAAAAATAAGCACATTAGCGTCTACTGCCATGCCTATAGTAAGTAAAATACCAGCCATACCAGGTAAAGTTAAAGTAGCATCAAAATAAGCTAAAGCTCCCATTATAATAATAATATTAAGACATAAAGCAAAATTAGCTATAATACCAGCTAATAAATAATATAAAGCTAAAAATGATAATACTAAAATGCCTCCGATAATTATTGAACGTATACCCTTACGAACAGAATCTTCTCCAAGTGTAGGACCAACTGTCCTTTCTTCAATTATGTCAATAGGAGCTGGTAATGCGCCAGCTCGTAAGGTAATAGATAAATCTCTAGCTTCTTCCACAGAAAACCTACCGGTAATTTGAGCTTTCCCAGAGGGTATTTTCTCACGGATAGTAGGAGCAGATTGAACCTTTTCATCTAAAACTATAGCTAATCTTTCTCCAACATTTTTCTCAGTAATACGAGCAAATTTTTTTGCTCCCTCAGAATTAAATGTCAAAGAAATGTAAGGAATTCCCATTTGCGAACTAAAACTTGTAATAGCATCTTCTATAGCGTCTCCAGTAAGTACAGGGTCTTTTTCCAAAAGCAATTTGCCATCTTTATGAGCTTTCAATTCATAGCCTTCGGGAATACTATCTTCTAAAGCTTGTTTAACTAATTCAGGGTCATCTTCAACAAGCTTAAATTCCAATTGAGCAGTTTTACCTATTATATTTAAAGCACGATTTCTGTCTTCTATCCCTGGAAGTTGAATAACTATCTTATCACTACCCTGTTTTTGAATTAAAGGTTCTCTCACCCCAAATTCATCAATACGATTTCTCAAAACCTGTACTGCTCTATTAGTGGCATTTTGCTTAGCTCCTTCGGGTATTTTAGAAGTATCTACTTTTAAAACTAAATGCATCCCTCCTTTTAAATCCAAGCCTAAATTTATCTTTTCAGACAAAGGATATTGTGACCAAAAAGCTAATCCAACTATAACAATAATCAATAATATCTTCCACTTCATGTTACGATACATTAAAACCTCCTAACTAAATAAATCCAAACACTTAAAATATAGAACTCTCTACTTGCAATTCAGAGCTTTAGCTATGTCTCTTTCGATTTCCTGTTTAGCTTGTGAAAGAGTTCCCTTTATTCTACAACCGCTGGCTTTAACATGTCCACCTCCACCATATTTGCCAGCTATCTTATTTACATCAATTTTACCCCGCGACCTAAAATTTATCTTAACATATTCATCCTCTTCTCTAAAAAAAGCTGCTACCTCAACCCCTTCAACAGTTAAACAATAATCAATAAAATCCTCTGATAATTCTTTACCTGCCCCAGCTTCCTTTAACATATTAGGAGTTAATGTCATATATATAAATGCTCCATTAAAACTCGATTCAACACTTCCAAGAACTTTTGACAATAATTTTAATCTTTCTATAGGCCAACGTTCATAAAGTAGACTAAAAATCTTATCAGGTTTAATCCCTGTTTCAAGCAATTTAGCTATTGCCATATGAGTTTTTGGAATAGTATTAGAATGCTTAAATCCTCCAGTATCAGTTAATATACCCGTATACAAATTAGTAGCAACAGAAATATCTATTTTACTATTCATCAAATTAAATAAATCAAATAATGCCTGACAAGTCGAATCAGCAGAAGAATCTACATAATTTACATCTGCAAAGTAAGAATTACTTGTATGATGATCTATATTTAATAAAACACATTCATCTGGAATAATTTTTTTAACTGCACCTATTCTATCTATAGTAGGGCAATCTAATAAAACCGCTACATCAATATTATTAATCCCTTGAGTCATTACATTATATTCCTTTAAACTTAAAATTTTATCGACCAGGGGTAAAAAATCATACCGTTTAGGCACAGGATGGGCATCAACTATAACTACTTCTTTATTCATAGATTCAAGAACTGAGGCAAAAGCCAATTGACTGCCTAAAGCATCACCTTCAGGGCTAATATGTGAAGAAATTAAAAAGCTATGATGAGCTTCTATAACATCAATTACTTCGAATAATTCTCTATTTTCGTTCATCTTCCTGCCTTATTTGATCTATTTTATTATTTATATACACACTATATTCTAACGACTTATCTAATTTAAATTTAATTTCAGGAACAAACCTCAGAGGAAGAACATCAGCAATAATTTTCTTAATCAATCCTTTAGCTTTAAGAACTACTTTTACAGATTCACTTTGTTCTTCTTTATTACCAAATACACTAATTAAAACTACAGCATGTTTTAAATCTTTACTGACATTTACATGTGTAACAGTAACAAATCCTAAGTTAGGATCTTCTAAATCCTCACGTACAATTCTACTTATTTCTTCTTTTAATAACTGCGCTACTTTTTTAGGCCTTCTAAATTCCATAAAATATAAATTTAATTTAATTGATTTACATCACTTGTATATTATAATCTATTAACTGCAAATTAGGAACTTTCTTTACATAAGTTAATATATCATTAAATGTTTTATCTACATAATTGCTTCTGCGTCCCAAAAATAATATACCCAAAAGTTCAACCTGCCATTTATCTCTATCACCCAATTCTAATACAGAAACATTAAATCTTTTTCTTAATCCCCACTTCAATTTTGATATTCTTGTTCTTTTATCTTTAATAGAATGACTATCAGGTATATAAACTTCAGTTTGTAATAAACCGATTTTCATAAAAAAATTATTATTAAAAATTTAACTAAAATCAAATAAATTTTTTTACAAAATTTAACTCATCTTTCTTGCTATAAATCTCACCATCTATTTTAGCACACAAAACTTTATTTAAAACAGTATTAAAAACTGGCCCTGGAGAAATTCCTAATTCTTTTAAATCCTTACCATTAATATCAAGTTTAATAAACCTGTCTTTTATAACAAAACGCCATATCTTAGCAATAATCTCTTTATCTTTAATTGCTGACATTATAACAAAAACTGCTTCTATATCAAAAGGATTTAAAATATTATATATTTCTCCGGGTTTAGCTTTTTTAAATTTTTTAGCTTTTTCTAAGACAATCGACTGAAGCTTTTTGTAATTTTTTAACTTATTACTGACCTCTTTAGAAAAATTAAAATTTTTACACAATTCATTAATCTCGTTTAATTGCAAATTTCTAACAAATACCATAAGCCTAACAACCCATTTATAATTGGATACAGGCACATCTGCTTTATTTGTGTTTACATTTTGTTTATATTGTTTTAGATATCGTTCTACATTCTTTAATAGCTTTTTATCTACTGATTCTTTTCTTATACTTTTATAAATAAAATTTAAACCTAAATATTTATCAAAAACATCAACTTGCTTTAAAAAATTTTCCTCTTTAAAAAATAATATTAATTCTTTTCTTATCCTATCTTTACTTACATTCTTAAAATTGTCTTGTTTTATAGCATCAATCATTAATTTTTCAGTATGGCTATCAAGCCTAAAATTTAACCTTCCTATAAATCTAATTGCTCTTAAAATTCTAATTGGGTCATCTTTAAAACTATCATTATGTAAAATTCTAATACGACCATTTTTTAAATCTTCTATCCCATTACAAAAATCTAATATATTTCCAAACGATTTACTATTAAGACTTAAAGCTATAGCATTAATCGTAAAATCCCTTCTAAATAAATCATTTTTTATATCTGAAGGCTCAACTTCAGGCAAAGCTCCGGGTTTAGCATAAGTCTCTTTACGGCAAGTAGCAATATCTATGCTTAAATTATTATCTATTTTTACCGAAGCTGTATAAAATTTAGGATAAATGTTTATCTTTTTCTTTAAAGTAAAAGCAAGCTTTTTGGCAAATTCTATACCCTGTCTTTCTACTGCAATATCTAAATCTATACTAGGATTATCTAATAATAAATCCCTAACCATACCTCCTACTAAGAAAACTCTACCTTTTCTATTTTCTGCTATATTTGATACCAAGTTTAAAATATCCAGTACTCTCTCTGGATACGATTCTTTAATCTTTAATTTAACATTTTTATTCATAACATCTTTTTTGTATTCTGCCACAAACATTGGCGGGCAGGCGTTCACTAAGTGGTGTCCTCATTCGCCTGCCTGCCGGCAAACACAGATTATCACAGATTTTTAAAAGCTACACACCTGCCTGCCGGCAGGCAGGGATTATCACAGATTAATGATCAAGATACAATTATTTAATATTCAAACTAATACTTTTGTTTGGTTATTGTAATTTGTCATTCTCATGTCCTATGTCCTATGTCCTAATTTTCCTTAACTTCAGATAGCTTGCAGCCTGTAGCCTGCAGCCTGATTTGACATTTGTTATTCTCATGTCCTATGTCCTAGGGGGAACCAGAACGAAGTACGGTTCACCCTAGCCCTGAACCGTGATTTATAAAATAAATCCCTGGTTCACGGGCTATGTCCTATGTCTTGCTACTTGTTACTTCCTACTTGCTTTAGATCAATTAGGTTAATTAGAGCAATTAGAAATTTGTTGTTTGTTTGTTTCTTGTATCTTGCCTGCCCCGTGAAATTTTTATTTCTACGGGGTTACCTGCAACTTGTTACTTGTTACCTGCGACCTGCAACTTGTAGCTTGTAGCTTGTTTTACTATGAGCTATGAGCTAATTTAGGTTAATTAGTCATTTGTTAATTGTTTCATATATTTTTTCCTTACTTCGTTGAAAAAATTTATATATTCCTTTGTTCTATAATCAGGATAAGTCCAACCAAAATATCTAAAACTATTATCTTCATAATATAAAGTAACCTCTGCATATATACCCCTGCCAACATAAATACGATGATAATAATTTTTAGTTGATGCCAAAATAAGTTTGGATGCACTAATATAGCCAGGGTCAATATTTATTTTACGATTCCCCGAATTATCTGAAAGTTTCTTTTCTATTTTATTAGTGAATAATTTAATATAAGATATTTTATCAGGTAGCATAAGTTTTTTGAAACTCAAAAATCTTCTCTTTAAATTTTGCCCCATTTCCTCATTATAGTAATCGGTATGCACAAAATTTATAACCTTGCTTATATCATCAACATTCCCAAATTTTTTAGACAACAAATATTCTACTTTAGCAAATAATTCGATCTTATTTGAAATCATTCCAATAATTAATCTAACTTTTGGTGTTTTTTTTACTTTTTGCATAATTTGCAAATCACAACTTATTATCTACTTCTATAACTCTTTCAACAAATTCTTTCATTAATTTATGATCTTTTTTGCCCGGAGAACTTTCTACCCCACTTGACACATCTACCATATAAGGTTTAACTTTTCTTATCGCTTCCTTTACATTATCTGGATTTAACCCCCCAGACAAAACTATGGGAACATTAAATCTTTTTTTCGCTATAGCTGCCAAATCCCAGTTAAATTGTTTTCCTGTCCCTCCTGCTATTTTCTTTACATAAGTATCCAACAAAATATAATCCAAGCTAAGATAACTGGATATATTTAAAATAGATTTTTTATTTTTCACTCTTATTGCTTTCATTACTCTGTAAGCTTTTTTAAACTCATTACAATATTCAAAATCTTCGTTTCCGTGAAACTGTAGTATATTTAATTTGCAACTTTTAGCAATACGTTCAACAACCTCTCTTCTTTCATCTACAAAAATTCCTGTTTTATCAACCACAGGCGGTAATTGTTCTATGATTTGTTTTGCTGAAAAAAAATTTATGCTGCGTGGACTTTTAGGATAAAAAATAAAACCTAATACATTCACTCCTAAATCTACTGCTACTTTTGCATCTTTTAAATTTGTTATGCCACAAATTTTAATATTAGTCATATTATAAGGATATTATTTCATGATTTCATTAATTTTAGCATTAATGTCATCAGCTTTCATCAAAATCTCACCTATTAAAACAGCATTTACTTTTAAATTTTTCAAATATAATATATCTTTATGACTTTTTATACCGCTTTCGCTTACAATAACTTTTTTATCTGGAATAATCTTAATTAATTTATGCGTCTTTTTTATATCGACTTTAAATGTTTTAAGATTACGGTTATTTATGCCAATTATCTCAGCTTTAACATTTAAACTTTTTCTAAGTGATTTTTCGGTATGCGATTCGATTAAACAATCTAAATTATATTTTTTTGCAATTTTAATATATTTATTTAACTTAAACTCAGATAAAATATCGGCAATTAAAAGAATAGCATCAGCACCATTTAAAATTGACTCATACACCTGATATTCGTCAATTATAAAATCCTTTCTTAAAACAGGTATAGAAATTTGTTTTTTTATTTGTTTAAGATAAGATAAGGAACCTTGAAAAAATTTTTCGTCAGTGAGAACACTTACAGCAGAAGCACCTGCTTCTTCATATTGTTTAGCTATTTCAATAAAATTAAAATTCTCTCTTATAAGGCCAGCCGAAGGTGAAAATCTTTTGACTTCTGCTACTAAATTTATACAATTTGGCTTACTTATAGCTTTTTTGAAATCTCTAACAGGTAAAAAGGGCCTTAAATTACTTTTATCTATAGGATTTTTCTTTTTAAATCTATTAACTTCATTTTTCTTATTTTCGACAATTTTATCTAAAATATCCATTTTTTTTATAACCTTGAATTGGTATATTCTTTAAGTTGTTCTAACTTATTTAAAGCCATTCCGCTATCGATGCATTCCTTTGCTTTTTCTATACCTTCTTTAACATCTCTAGCTTTAACCGATGATACTAAAGCAAATGCTGAATTTAATAAAACTATATCCCTTTTAGGGCCCTTTTCCCCTTTTAAAACATTTAATATAATTTCAGCATTTTTTTTAGCATCGCCACCTTTTAAATCATCAAGCATAGCTACAGGTATACCAAAATCTTGTGGCTTTATATAGTAAGTAACAATTTCTTTATTTTTTAGTTCTGTTATCTTAGTCTGGCCTGTTATAGTAACTTCATCTAAAGTATCTAAACCATGAACCACAAATGCATATCTAACTCCTAAATTTCTCAAAACATGAGCCATTATCTCAGTTAATTTTTCTTCATAAACTCCAAGAACTTGAGCATTTGCACCAGCTGGATTTGTAAGTGGGCCTATAATATTAAATATAGTCCTTATACCAATTTCTTTTCTCGCCCCAATAGCATTTTTCATTGCCAAATGGAATAAAGGGGCGTATAGAAATCCTATCCCAATTTTTTTAATACAATCTGCTACCTTTTCAGGCGGTAAATCTAAATTTATACCAAGTTGTTCTATTACATCAGCACTACCACACTGGCTAGATACAGACCTATTACCATGTTTACTAACTTTTACATCACAACCAGCTACTACAAAAGCACAAGCAGTAGAAATATTAAATGTATTTGTCCCAGACCCTCCTGTTCCGCATGTATCAATAATTGTTTCCTCATCCATATTGATTTCCTCTCTATCAATATCAACCGAAGCAGTTACATCTATATTAGTCGCCATCTTACGCATAATTCTTGCTGCTCCAGTAATTTCTTCTATGGTTTCTCCTTTCAATCTTAAAGCTGTCAAAAAAGAACCTATCTGTGCTTGCGAAGCCTTACCACTCATAATTTCATTAAATACATCTTTGGCCTCTTTTTCTGTTAAATCAAAACCTTCAACTACCTTACGTATAGCTTCTTTTATCATAATAACATCATCCCCCAATATCTAAGAAATTACGAAGTATTTTCTTGCCTTCAGATGTTAATATGGATTCAGGATGAAATTGCACTCCCCATATTGCAAAATTTTTATGTCTTATACCCATAATTTCGTTTTTCTTTGTATAGGCAATTATTTCTAAACAAATAGGTAAACTATTAGGATCTACAATCAAAGAATGATATCTATTAGCTACAAAAGGATTTTTAACACCTTTAAAAATACCCTGCCCTGAATGATATATAAGAGAAGTTTTTCCATGCATGAGTTTATTAGCATGAACTATTTTCCCACTAAAAGTATAAGCAATGCACTGATGCCCTAAACAAACGCCTAAAATGGGAATATCTTTAGAAAATTCTTTTATAACTTGACAAGAAATGCCAGCATTTTCAGGCCTTCCTGGCCCTGGAGAAATAACTATTTTATCAGGATTAAGTTTTTTAATATCTTTTAAATTTATTTTATCGTTACGTATTGTTTTAACCTCTGAATTTAATTCACCAAAATACTGCACTAGATTATAGGTAAACGAATCATAATTATCTATTATTAATATCATCTATCAAACTCCCGGCTTCAGGTTGCATGCTTCATCAAGTTTAAGTTTTCAGGACGACTCGCTTTGTCCTGTATCTTGCAGCTTGTAGCCTGCATCCTGATTTGCTATTTGTATAGCTTTTATCAATGCCTTTGCTTTATTTAAAGTTTCTTCATACTCTTTCTCCGGAATCGAATCTGCTACAATACCTGCTCCAGCTTGCACATAAGCAACTCCATCTTTAGCTATAATAGTTCTTATAGTTATACAAGTATCCATGTTCTTTGAAAAACTAAAGTATCCCACACATCCTGCATAAGGGCCTCTTTTAATTTCTTCTTTTTCTCTTATAACCTGCATCGCTCTAACTTTTGGAGCTCCAGTAACCGTCCCTGCAGGAAAACAAGCTCGAAATAAATCAAAAATATCCTTATCTTTTTTTAAATGCCCAACAACACTACTTACCAAATGTAAAACATGTGAATATTTTTCTACTGTCATAATTTCGGGAACTTTCACAGAATTGTATTCACAAACTCTTCCTAAATCATTCCTGCCTAAATCAACTAACATAATATGTTCGGCTTTTTCCTTTTCATCACTTAACAGCTCATTTTCTAATATTACATCTTCTTCATCATCTTTTCCCCTGGGCCTTGTCCCTGCTATTGGACGTAATTCTACTTTACGGTCTTCACATCTAACCATCACTTCTGGAGAAGAACCAATTAAATGCATATCCTTTAAATTTAATAGAAACATATAAGGGGAAGGATTTATAGCTCTAAGAACACGATATAATGTTAAAGGATTACTTTTAAAAGAAACAGATAATCTTTGAGACAATACCGCTTGAATTATTTCGCCTTCTTTAATATCTTTCTTTATTTCAATAACTTTATTTATAAAATTCTCTTTATCTTCGCTGTATTTTATATCGATATTACTTTTTGAATTTTCATAAAAAGATTCAAAAAACAAATCAGCAGTTTTATCTAAAGGAGAACTAATTTTATGAATCATTATTTCAAGGCGTTTAATAGTATCGTCATAGATTTCAGATAGCCTTTTTTTATTTTTATCATCTACATAAGCATTACAAACTAATTTTAATTTTTTAGTCAAATGGTCAAAGATAATTAAGTTATCTACTAACATCATTAAAATATCTGGCAATTTTAAATCATCTTTTTTAAAGGGTAAAACAGGCTCAAAAAAATCTACTACATCATATCCGATATAGCCAACAAAACCTCCTAAAAACCTTGGTAGATTCATTGTAGAATCTTTAACAAATTTAAATTTTGACAGAATTTTTTTTATCTCATCTAACGGGTCCTTCCCTTCATCTATCCTATACTCTTGATTCTCAAAACCACTCCTATGGGATAAAAACCTTTTATTTTTAACTTCTATTTTTATTTTATTTAAATGAAAGGAGAAAATAAGACTTGGCTCACTGCCTAAAAAAGAATATCTACCCATATGCCTACCTGCTTCTGCAGATTCTAATATAAAAGAATATTCAGAATCTGCTATTTTCATAAAAGCAGATACGGGCGTATCTAAATCAGAAAAATACTCATGATAGACAGGAATTAAATTACCTTTTTGGGCTAACTGTATAAATTTTTGTTTATTTGGATAGAACATTATACTGGCTAAAAATAATAGCTATTAAGGTTCAAAAACTTTTTCAGCAATTATTTTTATATTGCCTTCTGTATCTACTTTTCTATAAAAACAACTCCTATATCCTTTGTGACAGGCAGCAACTGCCTGATTTACTTTAACTAAAATTGTATCTTTATCACAATCAATATATATAGATTTCACATACTGATAATGCTTTGAAGTTTCTCCCTTTAGCCATAATTTATTACGAGACCTACTCCAAAAATGAGTCTTTCCTGTTTTTAAAGTTTTTTCTAAAGACTCCTTGTTCATATAAGCCAACATTAAAACCTCATTATTACTATAATCCTGAATTATTGCAGGAATAAGGCCATTATTATTGAATTTCAATTTTTCTATAAATTCTAACATATAAAATTTAAACTTCTTATTTATCCTGATAAATTTTTTTATTTAGCTTTCTACTATTTTAATCTCCGAATCTACTTATACACTCTTTTAAAGATACTTTAGCTTCATATAATGCTTTACCAATGATTATACCTTTTAACCCTTTATTACGCAAGTTATATAAATTCTCAATATCTTTTATATTAGTTATACCACCAGAAGCTATAACACAGATATTAGTCGAATTTAACAATTCTTCTATAGCCTTAAAGTTAGGAGAAGTTAAAGTCCCATCTTTTAAAACATCTGTAAATATGATTTCCTTAACCCCAACATATTGTAATTTTCTAACAAAATTAAGATAATCTACATTTGTTTTTTTGGTCCATCCCCTTGAAACAATTTTAGAATCTTTTATATCAACAGCTGCTATAATCTTCTCCTTGTAGTAATTTAACAAATTTAAAAAAACATCGAATTCTTCCTTAATTATTGTGCCTAAAATAACTTTATCTACTCCTATAGAAAACAAATCTCTAACTGTATTTATATCTCTTATTCCTCCTCCTACTTGGACTTTTAAAGAACTTTTTTGCACTATTTGTTTTATAGCTTCTTTATTTGAAATTTTGCCTTTTTTAGCTCCATCTAAATCTATCACATGTAAATATTTTGCTCCTTCAGATTCCCAGTTTTTAGCAACCTCAACCGGAAAATCAGAATATATCTTGCTTTTATCAAATTTACCTTTTGTTAATCTTACAACTTTAGAATTTTGAATATCTATGGCAGGAATAATCTGCATGCTTCCAGCTCCATGGTTTAAGCTGCATGCTTCAAGTCAGAGATAAATATCAATAATACAACATGAAACTTGAGGCTTGTAGCATGTAGCCTGTTAAAGTTGTCCTTTTGTTGATGGAACTCCTTGAATTCTTTTATCTATAGAAGTAGCTTGATCTAAAACTTTTGCTAAACATTTAAATAATGCTTCAATCGTGTGATGAAAATCTTCTCCTTTTTCAATGTCAATATGAACATTTGCTCCTAATTTAGTAACCATACTATTAAGAAAATGCTTTGCATCGTTACTACTATAATCACCACTGGCAGGCAAATCAATATTACCGTTGATATATAAAGAAGGCCTATTACTTAAATCTAAACTTATACAAACTAATGATTCATCCATAGGAACACTGAAAAATCCAAATCTTTTTATTTTAGCTCTATCACCTAAGGCTTTATTTATAACCTCTCCTAAAGTTAAACCAACATCTTCATTAGTATGATGATGGTCTACATCTAAATCACCTTCAGCTTTTATTTTTAAATCAAACAAACCATGTTTTGAAAAAAGCGAAAGCATATGATCTAAAAATGGTATACCTGTATCTATATCAAAATTACCTTTTCCGTCTAAATTTAATTCTATTTTTACATTTGTTTCTTTAGTTTCTCTATTTATTTCTGCAATACGCTCTTCCATTACAAAATCCTCCTATTTTTAATATAAAAAAATTAAGCCTTTTTATCCTCCAGCCTTATCATCACAGAAGCTAAATGCTCTTGTAATCCTTCAATTGTTGCTATACTTTCCAAAGGCTCTTTATATTCTTCAAGAGCCTTTTTTGTATAAGAAATGATATGAGTTCTTTTTAAAAAATCTTCTACACCTAAAGCAGAAAAAAAGTTAGCTGTTCCGCCCGTAGGTAAAACATGTGAAGGCCCAGCAAAATAATCCCCTGCAGCAACAGGAGAATATTGTCCAGTAAAAATAGCTCCAGCATTTTTAATCTTCCTCAATAATCTAGATGGAGACTTAACCATTATTTGTAGATGCTCCGGTGCTAATTTATTAGCTAAATCAGCTGCATAACTCAGATTTTTAGCACGAATTATATAACCACTTTTTACTTTATCTTTTATACATTTTGCTTGTTTTTTCGATGTAGTTATAAGAATAACCAATGCTTTATGATGTTCTGCCTGAGCTTTTAAATCTTGTATCAAAAAATCTGTGTTTGTATACTGATTAGCTATAATAACAACTTCACTGGGGCCTGCCACCATATCTACATCTACAAAACCATACACTTGCCTTTTAGCTTCAGTAACGTATTCATTTCCTGGCCCAACTATTTTATCTACCTTTGGGATACTTTGCGTTCCAAAAGCTAATGCACCTATAGCTTGTACTCCTCCAACTTTATATATTTTCTGAACTTTAAGAAGATTAGCAACTGCTAATATGTAAGGATTTATTGTTTTATATTCATTTGGGGGGCTTACTAAAATTATTTCTTTAACTCCAGCTATCTTAGCAGGAACAACAGTCATATAAACAGTCGAAATCAAAGGGGCAGTCCCCGCAGGAATGTAAATACCTACTTTTTCTATAGGCATATAGTATTCTCCTAAACATGCTCCATTTTCCAATTTTATTTTAAAATCTTTTAAAGTCTTTTTTTCATAAAAATCTGTTACACTTTTTATAACAGATTTTAATTTATTAGTAAAATCACAGTTTATATCATGAAATGCTGCACTTGTTTCCGATTCTGAAACTTCAAGCTGCTTTCGGCTAAGCTTAACATTATCAAATTGTTTTGTATATTTTATAACAGCTTTATCGCCATCATGCCTAACGTTATCTAAAATTGTTCTTACTTTATTTTGCAACCTCTTTTTTACAATAAAACCTCTATTACACACATCTTGGAATTGTTTACTTGTTACTTTTAATTCTTTCATTTTCTACACCCTTTTATATAATTTTTTATTATATCAACAGCTTCTTTAATCTTTTTGTCAAATTTAGATATATCCTTACCTCCTGCTTGTGCAAAAAAAGAACTGCCTCCTCCACCACCTTTAAATAACTTAGCAACTTCTTTAACAAGTTTGCCTGCATCAAAACTCTCATCGGCAAGATTTTTGCTTATACCAATTACAAAAAGAAACTTAGAATTATATAAACTCCCAACTAACGTTATACAGGAAGCATAATTTTGTGTTATTAAATCAGAGAACCCACCAAGAGTATCATTATCAACAGAATTTAAAATATTAGTTACAATTTTAATTTTATCATATTCAATAGCATTTTTAACAATTTTATCAACTTCTACTGCCCACAATTTCTTATTTAAAGCATTAATTTTATCGCTTAAAGATTTTATCAACTTTTGTTTTTCCCTAACTTCCTCGATAATATTAGTTTTCTGAGCATTAAGCATACCACACAATTTATTTATAATATTTTCAGTATCTTTAAAATAAAAATAAGCTTTTCTACCTGTAACAGCTTCTATTCTTCTTATTCCCGAAGCTACTGAAGTTTCATTGACTATTTTAAATAATCCTATCTCCCCAGTTTTATTAACATGAGCCCCTCCACACAATTCCTTACTAAAACCAGCAATATCAATAACTCTAACTTTTTCTTTGTACTTATCTTTAAAAAAAGCTAATGCTCCCTTTTTTTTAGCTTCATTTTTATCTAATATATCTGAAGTTAACTCTATATCTTCTATAATTTTTTCATTTATCAATAATTCAATTTTATTTAATTCTTTTGAAGTTACAGCTTTAAAATGACTAAAATCAAACCTTAACTTCTCAGGAGAAACTAATGAACCTGCTTGCCGAACATGAGTCCCTAAAACTTTTCTTAATCCCCAATGTAAAAGATGGGTAGCCGTATGATTGCGTTGTATATCTAATCTACGCTTAACATTAATTTTAGCTTCAACTTCATCTTTTATATTTAAGACACCTTTTTTTATTTCACCTTTATGAATTATATAATTATCTTCTTTTATAGTATCATATATTTCAACAAGTAAGTTTTTACTAATCAATTCTCCGGTGTCACCTACTTGTCCACCCGATTCGCCATAAAACGGGGTCTGATTTAAAATTATTAAAACCTTTTCTCCTTTCTCTGCTTCTTCTATAAATTTTTTATTTTTTATATCAACTTTATAATAACCCCAATTTTTATATTGTTTAATATTT
>JAGYNU010000049.1 GCA_018399975.1 Candidatus Omnitrophota bacterium | reverse complement strand
ACAGACAGACAGACAGACAGACAGACAGATACAAATCCTCTCTAAAATTTTTTTTCATTTCCCCTAAAGACAGCTATGCCTTCACCTTAGTTGAACTAATAATCATTATTGCCATAATAGGAATCCTGGTTGCTTCTATAGCGCCGAGGATGGTAAGTTTTACTGACGACGCTAAGGAAAAAACTACAAAAGCCAATTGTGCTTCTTTAAGGAGTGCGATATTAATGTATGCTATGAAAAATGACGGATATCCGGAAAATGCGGACGCAGATGGGGGGAACTATTATAACTACTTGGCTTACCGATATCTTAGTACCTGAATATCTTAGAGAGATACCTGAAAATAAAATAACTGAAAGTGCTGTAGTAAGAGGTAGGTGTGGTAATGCTACTAATGATAATACAGGTTGGTGGGCCTATTGTGGATTAGTGGATTATCGTGTCAGATTTGGTCAAGTAAGGCCAGATCAAACTTCTAATTGGGATTGGTGTACGGAGTGATTCCACTGTATCATTTCTCTTTAAAGTCCTGTTCAGGAAGGAATAAAAGCTTACCAAAATTAGTTGACCCGGATGGGTTACTTCGCAGGGATTTAGCAACTAATTTTCGTCCCGAATGGTTCTGTGCCGGAAGGGGCAAAATTTCCCTTCATTCTCTCTACTTTCTATTTGCTACTTAGTTATCTTTCAGCTATGCCTGCCCGCCAACACTTTATGGCGGGAGCTAAGAGCTATCTTAATCCTAGTTTTTCAACTTTGAACATTGAACCTTGAACTTTGAACTAAGTGCATTACTTCCTCAGCTGCTTTTTTAGATGCACCACCTTCCCCAAGCAGCTTTTTTACTTCTTTCAGCTCTTCTTTTAAATCCTGTAAACTGGAAGGGTTATCGAGAAATGCGCAGACTTTATCAGCTATTATTCTAGGTTTGAAATCGTTTTGTATAATTTCTGAAACAATTTTCTTGCCCGCTATAACATTTACCATGCCTATATAGGGGACTTTTACTTGAGGTTTAAGCATAAGATATGTAAGAAGCGAAGTTTTGTATATAATAATCATAGGTGTTTCTAAAATTGCAGTTTCTAATGTTGCAGTTCCCGAGGCAACAATACAAAAATCAGAAATATTAATACAATCATAAGTATAATTATTTATTATTTTAATATACGGATAATTTTTAGACAGGAATTTTTCATAAAATTCTTTTTTTATTCCGGGGGATTTAGCTATTATAAAATAACTTCGCGGATATTTTTTTCTTATCAATGCAGCAGATTTTAATAATGTAGGTAGGTGGTTTTGTATTTCTTTTTCTCTGGAACCGGGGAATAGCCCTATGATGGGTGAATGTTTTTCCAGGCCGAATTTTTGTTTGAATTCATTTTTTTTCATTTTTGCTTTAACCAAATCTAATAGAGGATGTCCAACAAATTTACAATTTATATTATTTTGTAGATAAAGTTTTTCTTCGAATTTAAAAACTACTAACATTTTATCGATTAATGTTTTTATCTTTTTTATTCTTTTACCGCCCCATGCCCACACTTGAGGACTTATATAGTACACAATAGGTATGTTATATTTTTTAATTTTTTTTGCTAATCTAAGATTAAATCCTGGATTGTCAATTAATACTACTAAATCTGGTTTTAGATTTTTGATATATTTAACTGTAGATTTAAATATTTTTATAAACTTAGGCATATTTTTAGTTACTTCGAATAAACCTACAACAGCTACTTCTAACATATTATAGATGAGTTTAACTCCGACATTTTCCATTTTGTCTCCACCTAAGCCATGTAATTTTGTTTTTGGAGCGGTTTTAATTATGTTTTTTGCTAATTCAGCTCCGTGCATATCTCCTGAAGATTCACCAGCTGATATAAAAATTATAAAGGATTTTTGATTCATGAAAATTTTGAATGGTTTTTTTTGATTATATTATCGATTTTCGAGGCTATTCTTAAAGCATATGTAGCTTCTTTTATAGAAACTAATGGGGTTTTATTTTCTTTTATGCAATTTATAAAAGATTCTAATTCAGCCTTAAGCGGTTCTTTTTTTTCTATTGGCATTTCGTTTTTCACTATCTTGTTTTTTTGTTTTTTATAAATTTCTGCTTTTTGTTTTATATAGTCTAAAGAAATATAAGTATGTTTTTGAAAGATTCTTATTTTGCGCATACTTTCTTTACTGACTCTGCTGGATGTTAAGTTAGCTACGGTGTTGTTCTCAAAAGTGATACGTGCATTAGTAATATCATTACTGTTTGATAATATTGCTATGCCTACGGCTTCTATTTTTTTTACTTTTGATTTTACTAATGTAGATATTATATTAATATCATGTATCATGAGATCCATAGTAACGCTTACGTCTGTGCCGCGGTAAGTATAGGGACTTAATCTATGGCATTCTATAAATCTTGGTATCCCAGACATTTGACACAAAGCTTTAACTGCAGCATTAAATCTTTCTACATGCCCTACCTGTATTATAGATTTGGTTTTTTTAGATAAGTTTATTAATTGTTGTGCTTGTTTTATGTTTGAAGTTACTGGTTTTTCTATTAAAGAGTGGACATTAGATTTGATTGATTCTTTAGCTATTTCAAAGTGTTTGCTTGTTGGAGTAGCTATACTTACAGCATCTACTGATTCTATTAATCTTTTATAATCTGGAAATGCTTTTGTATTATACAAATTGGCTATTTTTTTACATTTTTCTTTATCTATATCATATATGCCGGTTAGTTCAACGTCAGGCATTTGATTATAAATTTTTGCGTGCAAAGATCCTAAGCGTCCAACTCCGATAACACCTGTTTTAATCTTTTTCATAGTAAAAAATTATACAGTACGTACTTATTAAAGTCAATGCTCGACAATTATATATATGTATGATAAAATAAAAAAACAAGTCGCAGATCATATTTTTAAAAAATATTTTTAACTTAAAGCATAAAGTTTATAGTTTGAAATATGAGGAGAATTATGGGTTTATATAAAAGGCTTTTGGGTTTTTTAAAACCTCACATATTTATTTTTTTGATAGGGTTTTTATTTATAGGTATTACTACTTTAACCGATGGTATTTCTCTAAGTATGTTAATCCCTCTTGCCGATAAAGTTTTGGGGGGTAAAGAGATAATAATTGATAAAGAGCTTCCTAATATTTTAGAAAGTTTGATAGGTTATATTAATACTATGTCTCGTTTAAAGCTTCTTAATATTATGGGAGCATCTATATTGATTTTAGTTTTTTTAAAGGGCCTATCTCATTATGGCCAACAGTATTTTATGCAGAATTTAGGTTCAAGGGTTATTAGAGATATCCGAATACGTATGTTTGAGAAATATCATAGCTTATCATTAGATTTTTTTAATAAAAGGAAAACCGGCGATTTGATTTCACGTATAATATATGATCCCAGTACTATTCAAAATACAGTTTCTAACACATTAACAGATTTAATTTTTCAAACACTTAGAGCAATAATGTTTTCTATTATTGTATTTACTATAAATTTTAAATTGTCTTTGTTAATTTTTTTATTAGCTCCTTTTATTGCACTTCCTATTATTCATATAGGTAGGGTTTTAAGAAAGGTTAGTAGATGGACACAGGAGAAAATGTCTGATATAAGTTCCACTTTATATGAGACTATTTCAGGAGTCAGGATAATAAAGATTTTTAACATGCAGAATTATGAAATTAATAAATTTAGAGATTATAATCAACGTTTTTTTAAACTAAAATTAAAGTCTGTTAAACGAGTAGCTGCTATTAGTCCGATAAGTGAATTTTTTGGAACAGTAGGGGCAGTTGCTATTCTTGTTATAGGAGGGCGGCAGGTTATCAGTGGTACGTTATCTTTTGGTATATTTTTGTTTTATTTAGGTTCGTTACTTTCACTTGTCAGGCCTATTAATAGATTGGCAAGAATTCACGGGGTTAACCAAAAAGCTTTAGCTGCAGCAGAAAGAATTTTTTATATTTTAGATATGCAATCTACTATAAAAGAGAATCCTGCGGCAAATGTATTAGAAAAATATAATAAAGATATTGTATATGCTGATGTTTATCTTAGTTATGATGATAAAAAGACTTATGTCTTGAAAAATATTAATTTTAGAGTAAAAAAAGGTCAGATTGTAGCATTAGTTGGGCCTACTGGGTCTGGTAAAAGTTCTTTAATTAACTTATTACCAAGATTTTATGACCCTTCAGAGGGTAAAATATTGATAGATGGCAAAGATATAAGAGATTATACATTACATTCCTTAAGAGATAAAATTTCTATGGTTACACAGGAAGTAATATTATTTAATGATACTATTAAGGCTAATATAGGTTATGGTAGTGGTAATATTTCTGAAGAAGAGATAACTTCTGCAGCTAAAACTGCATTTGCGCATGGTTTTATTTCTTCGATGCCATATGGATATAATACAGTAGTAGGAGATAGAGGTATTAGATTATCAGGAGGGGAAAAACAGCGTATTGCGATAGCAAGAGCTATAATAAAAAAAGCTCCCATATTGATTTTAGATGAAGCTACTTCACATTTAGATGCAGAATCAACAATAATAGTTCAAAAAGCAATAGATAAATTGATTGTTAATAAGACTGTTTTTGTAATAGCTCATAGACTTTCTACGGTTAAAAATGCTGATAAAATTTTAGTAATAAATGAAGGGCATATAATTCAAGAAGGAACACATTCTTCATTGCTTAATCAAGGTGGATTATATGAGAAATTGTATTCATTACAGTTTAAGGATATTCCTGAGGAAAAGATAAATGAATGTATGGATTAAGTATTTTTAAACCTGATTTTTAAATAATTTACTTGAAAATTAGGCAAATTGTGGTATACTACTACGATATTGTAAAAATATAAATGGAAGCCCACCCGGGCTAAAGCCGGGGTTCCTATGGGCGGAATACTGAGTAACCTAAACATATTCGCGGTCTAAAGGCTGCAGTTTTAGGTTACGAATGTATAAGTTTTTTAATAAATTAATTGTTATTTTTAAAGGGAGGTTTTTAAGAGTGGTAAGCGATTTAGTAAAAAATTTTTTAGAACATGGAGTGCATTTTGGACATCAAACCAGCAAGTGGAACCCCAAAATGGAAAGATTTATATTCGGGCAAAAAGAAGGTATTTATATTATAGATTTATTAAAAACTGAAAAACTTTTAGTAGAAGCTCTCGAATATATAAGAAAAATAGTTTCTGAAGGAAAAAAAATTCTTTTTGTGGGCACAAAAAGGCAAGCCCAAAATATTATTTCCGAACAATGTAAACGTTGTAGTAGTATGTATTATGTTAATGAACGTTGGTTAGGTGGAACTTTGACGAACTTTAATACCATTAGAAGAAGCGTGGATAAGTTTAAAGATTTAAAAAAAATGCATGAGGATGGTAGATTTGAACTTTTATCTAAAAAAGAACAGTCTCAGCTGAATAAAGAAATGGAACGGTTGAGAAAAAATTTAGAAGGTATTGAAAATATGAATGAATTACCGGATGCTTTATTTATAATTGATCCGGATAAAGAATTAATAGCTGTTAAAGAGGCTAAAAAATTATCTATACCTATAATAGCTGTTATAGATACCAATTGTGATCCGGAGTTAATTGATTTCCCAATTCCTTCAAATGATGATGCAATTAAATCTATAAAGTTCATAGTTTCCATGGTAGTAGACAACATATTAGAGGCTGAAAAAGAATATGCTAAAATTTCTGCAGATACTAAATCTGAGAAAGAAGAGAAAAAAACTGAAAAGGAAAAGAAAAGCAAGTCTGTTAAAAAGAAAGATATCAATAAAAAAGATGCATCAGGAAAAGATGAGGAAAAGTTTGAAGAAATAGAAGAAAAACATGTAAAGAAGATAAGCGAGGAAGTCCAAAAAGCAAAAAGGAAAAAACCGGGTCTTTCAAAAGAGAAATAGTTTTTTAAAATGGGGGTGTATAGTAAATGGCGTTTTCTATTGAAGAAGTTAAGAAATTGAGGGAAAGGACTAATGCTGCAGTTATGGATTGCAAAAGAGCCTTGCAGGAAACAGATGGCGATATAGAAAAGGCATTAAAGATTTTGAAAAATAAAGGAAGTAATATTGCTGAGAAAAAATCCGGTAGGACAGTGCAAGAAGGATGTATCGGTTGTTATGTTCATTCAGATGCAAAATTAGGGGTTATGGTAGAAGTTAATTGTGAAACAGATTTTGTTGGAAGGAATCCTGAATTTAGAGAATTTGCTAAAAATATTGCTATGCAGATAGCGGCACACAATCCCGAATATATATCTAAAGATGAGATCCCGGATGAGATTCAAAAAGAACAGATAGAAATAATTAAATCCCAAATGGATTTAGAAAATAAACCAGAAAAAGTTAAAGAGCAGATTATAAAAGGTAAGCTAAATAAGTATTATGAACAAGTTTGTCTTTTAGAACAGGTGTTTATCAGAGACGAAGATTTAACTATTAAAAATTATTTAGAAGATACTGTATCAAAATTCAAAGAAAATATAAAAATTTCTAAATTTAAAAGATATAAAATTGGAGAATAAGATAACTCGTAGCTCTTAACTCATAATACTTAGAGAAAATTAGAGATGTTAACTATGAGCAATGAGCAATGAGCTATGAGCTAAGAGCTAATATTATGCCTACCAAGCCAAAAAAAAATAGACCTAAATATAAGCGAATATTATTGAAGTTAAGTGGAGAATCTCTGCAGGGAGATAAAAAAGAAGGAAGCATAGATCCTAAAATGAGTATTTCAATTGCTAAACAGATAAAAAATATTAGAGATTTAAAAGTAGAAATAGCAATTGTTATAGGTGGAGGCAATATTTTTAGAGGTTTTAACGCAGCTAGTGAAGGTATGGATCGTTCAACTGCAGATTATATGGGTATGTTAGCAACTGTAATTAATGGATTAGCTTTGCAAGATGCTTTGGAAAAAACTGGGTTAGTAACACGTTTACAAACGGCAATTGAAATGAAGGAATTAGCAGAGCCATATATTAGGCGAAAGGCAATAAGACATTTAGAAAAAGGAAGGGTAGTAATTTTTGCTGGAGGGACTGGTAATCCATATTTTACTACAGATACTGCTGCAGCTCTTAGAGCTTCAGAGATTGATGCTGAAGTTATATTGAAAGGTACGAAGGTTGACGGAGTTTTTTCAGAGGACCCTATGAATAATAAAAATGCTAAGAAATATGATGAACTTGGATATTTAGATGTTATAAAAGACAGATTAAAAGTAATGGATTCAACAGCTATAAGCTTATGTATGGATAATGATTTACCTATAATAGTTTTTAATTTTACTAAGCCGGGTAATATAAAAAGAGTTGTTTGCGGTGAAAAAGTAGGGACTTTAGTTAAATAAATTAGTATTTTTTATAAGATTTGAATGTAGAAAATGATATTCTCATTTTTAAAAGAAAGGAGAAAATCATGAAAGCAGACGAGATTTTAAACGAGGCAAAGGAAAAAATGGATAAAGCTGTGGAGGCTACTCACAGAGAATTTTCAACTATTCGTACTGGGCGTGCTTCTACTAGTTTAGTTGAGAATATTAAAGTGAATTATTATGATACTCCCACTCCGTTAAAACAACTTGCTAATATATCTGTTCCTGACGCTAAACTAATTACTATACAGCCGTGGGACCCTTCATCGCTTAATAATATAGAGAAAGCTATCTTACAGACTAATGTAGGTCTTACTCCTAATAATGACGGAAAGGTTATCAGATTGAATATGCCTGATTTAACTAAAGAAAGAAGGGAAGAATTAGTTAAACTTATAAAAAAAGTTGCAGAAGATGGCAAAGTATCTATAAGAAACGTTAGGCATAGTGCTAATGATTCCATAAAAGAATTAGAGAAGGAAAGTGAAATAACAGAAGACGATAAATATCTTTATCAAGATAAAATACAAGAGATTACAGACAAACATACTAAAGAGATTGATGAGTTTTTAGAACATAAAGAAAAAGAATTAAGACAATTTTAGTAACGCAGATTAACACAGATATAGAGATTTTTACCTTAATACACAGATAATCACAGATATTTAAATTCCAGGTTACAAGTAACATGTTACAGGATACAGGTTTCAGGCGGTTGTATTTTTTATGTTCATGTTGTCTTGGATCTTGGAGCGTGGAGTTTGTAGCTTATAATATTTGTTATCTGTTTTCTTTAAAAACGAGCCGCTAGCTCAGTTGGCAGAGCACCGCCCTTTTAAGGCGGGTGTCCCGAGTTCGAGACTCGGGCGGCTCAATTTCCTACCATAACTTGTCTATTTAAAATAGTTTATAGCAATGATGCAAAAATAAAATACTCCTTGCAACTAAAAGTTACTATTTATTTTTAAAGATTTTTAATATATTTTGTTATTATAGATGCGTAAATTTTTTATGTATTTTGTGCTAAAATTTTACACTTTATAGTATTAGTATATTTAGCGTTTAATTGACACACATTATTTTTAATATATAAGTCATTGTATTGAAACAATTTATATTAATATAGTTGTTAACTCTTTTATCTTGATATTTTGGCATAAAAATTGCTTTTGATATAAAAATATTAAACTAAAGTGCATAAATGGATGATAAATATGAGATATTCTAAAATAGTTATAGTGTGGTTGTTGTGCTTGGTTTTTGTTGGTAACTTTTCTATTTTCCCCAACGGGAAAATTAATGATATAGAGATTTTTCCGAAAAGTTACGATATGGTTACCATGCGTATTGTCAGGACAGGATCTTCGAATGTTTATTTATCAGCTGATTTTGGGGAAAAGTGTACTGCACCCCTTTTGTCAAGTTAAATTTTAGTAGTAAGTATTA
>JAGYNU010000048.1 GCA_018399975.1 Candidatus Omnitrophota bacterium | reverse complement strand
TGAGCTGGTAGGAAAAGGCAGAAACGCCTATTATAGAATTTCAGATTAATTTAGGTTGCCCAAATAGATAAAACCGTGCTTGTAATGACGGACAGTCAATTTCACAAGTAGATGAAGTGCTTGGGGGTGTGAGGTTCGTCTGGCGTCTAGTTCGGGCAGCTACGTCTGATTAAAAAGCAAAACGGGTGGCACGCTAAGCGTGCCAATACCCACTAAGAGCGCGCGGTGGCACGCTAAGCGTGCCAATACCCACGCTAAGCGCGGGTGGCGGAAGCTAAGCGTGCCAATACCCGCGCTAAGCGCGGGTGGCGGAAGCTAAGCGTACCAATACCCGCGCGCTAAGCGCGGGTGGCTAAACTTAAGAGGTTATAAGTGTATTACGTATATATTTTACATAGTGATAAAGACAAAAAGCTTTATACGGGTTTTACGGATAATTTAAAAACGAGGGTTAAAAAACATGAAGATGGGTTTATAAAAGCTACAAAGCATAGAAGACCAATAAGATTGATACATTATGAAGGTTTATTGGAAGAAGCGGATGCAAAAAGGAGAGAAAAATTTCTAAAAGGAGGAAAAGGAAAGAAAGAGTTAAGAGTTCTATTAAAAAATTATTTTAAAAAACATCCATGGGTTACTGAATAGTATACGCGGGTGGCACGCTAAGCGTGCCAATACCCACTAAGAGCGCGCGGTGGCACGCTAAGCGTGCCAATACCCGCGCTAAGCGCGGGTGGCGGAATCGGAAGACGCGCTAGGTTGAGGGCCTAGTGGCCATTGGGTTGTGCGGGTTCAAATCCCGCCCCGCGCATAAAAGCAGAGAATAGATTTAAGATTATAGATTTAAGAAAAACCTAAAATATTAAGGCGAATTAAGGCAGATTTAAGATAATAGATTATAGATTAAAAAAAGTAGCAAGTAACTGTTGAGTATACTAATTAACATGCATAGAGTTAAACGTCAATCGTTGTTCGGTTGCGTAACTCGAATCGTTGAACGTATTTCGGTTGCGTCGAATCTTTAACATTTTTACGTTCAACGGATTACGATAGACGTTTCCAGCTACGCAACCGTTCAACTTTAAACTAAAATCTGATTATCTTTCTTTTAAAAATCCATGCATGTAGTTTAGTATACTCAACAAGTAACAAGTAGAGAGTAAAGAGAAAATTTTATGTTTATCTGTGCTAATCTGTATTTTGTTATCTGTTTTTATAATTTTTAATTTATTTTTTAAAAGTTAGAGTGTTATAAATTAGTTGTTGTTTTATAATGATTCCTACATTTAGTGTTATAATCCCTACTTATAATCGAGAGAATTTCATTAAAAAGAGCGTTGATTCTGTTCTAAATCAAAGTTTTCAAGATTTCGAACTGATTGTTGTAGATGATGGTTCAAATGATAATACCGGAGAAGTTTTAAATGGATATTTAAATAAGTTAATTTATATTTACCAGGAAAATAAAGGTCCGTCTTCTGCGCGTAATAGGGGTTTAGAAAAAGCGCAAGGTAAATATATTGCTTTTTTGGATTCTGACGATAAGTGGACAAAAAATAAATTAAAAGAAGTAAATAAATGTATTATTGCCAATCCAGAAATAAAAATTTTTCACACACAAGAAAAATGGTATAAAAAAGGCAAGATTCATAATCCAAAAAGAAAACATAGAAAACCTGAAGGATATATATTTGAAAATTGTTTAAGAATTTGTTCTGTTAGCATATCTACGGCAGTGGTAAAAAGAAATGTGTTTAAAGATATTGGAAAATTTGATGAAAGTTTACCTGTGTGTGAAGATTATGATTTTTGGATAAGGGCATCTTTAAAGTATTATATATATCTTATAGACAAAAATTTGACTATTAAAGATGGGGGGAGAAATGATCAATTGTCCATGCTATATCATAGTAAAGATAAATTTAGAGTAAAAGCTATAGAAAATTTAATAAAAAATAACGATTTAGATAAACATAAATATTCTAAAGCCTTTAAAGAACTTAAAGAAAAATGCAATATTTATGCTAATGGATGTATAAAAAGAAATAACATTGATGAAGGTAAAAAGTATCTTGATATTCCTAACAAAATAGAAAAGTATTATTATGATAGATATAGTCGAGGCAATAAATAGATTTTTTGGTTTAAATTTAGGGCATAATAAATCTAATGAATTAAAAAGATTGGTGTATGAAATATATAGACGAGATGGGTGCTCCTCTGATAATTTATTAAATTCTCTTATAGAACATATAAAAGAAAATAAAATTGAAAAAGGACAAATCTTTTCATTTTCAAAGAACTATCTTTTAGAAAAAAGGTTTCCCAGATTAAGTTCTAAAAAAGAAGGATTCTTGCCTTATCTAAATAAATTAGATATACCTGAACATAAGCAACGTTTAGATTATGGTAAAGGAATAAAGCCGGAGAATGTATTTATTGTAAGAGATGTAGAAAAAAGTAATTTTACACAGTCTTTTTTAAAACGATTACCTTCAGATGTAAATATACAAATTATACCTTCACTTAAAGATTATATGAGAGACCATAAAATTAATGAGTTTAAATTAAGGAAAAGAGACGTATTTGTTACTAAAGAAAATTATGATTTTTTTAAGCCTTGCCCTTGTGCTAAGTTTCATGTTAGATGTGGATATCATATAATGAATTTAGCTTTTGGATGTCCTTTAGATTGTTCTTATTGTTATCTGCAGCAATATTCGAATTTTCCGGGAGTAGTATTAAAAACTAATTTAGATGAATATTTTAAAAGATTTGAATCATTGTATAAAAGCAAGCAATTAAAGCCTTTTCGTTTAGGGACAGGTGAATTTGCAGATTCTTTAGCTTTTGATAAATATACACATTATTCAAAAGATTTAGTTAATTTTTTTAAAGATAAAGATATATTGTTTGAATTGAAAACTAAAACAGATGATATTGATTTACTTTTGGGATTAGAACATAATAGAAAAACGGTTATATCCTGGTCACTTAATCCTGTTAATATTATTCAGAAAGAAGAGTTGTATGCAGCTGATTTAGAGGAACGTTTATTAGCTGCTAAAAAATGTCAGGAAGCTGGATATAGGATAGCATTTCATTTTGATCCTATCATTTATTATGAAAATTGGCGTAGAGATTATAAGAATTTAATTAAACAATTATTTAGTGTAATTAATTCACCTTTATCATGGATAAGTTTAGGAACTTTACGATTTAACGCTAAACTAAAAAGTATTATTGAACATAGATTTCCTGAGAGTAATATAGTATATGGTGAATTAATAGTTGCAGAGGATAAAAAATTAAGATATCCAAAATTTTTGAGGTCCGAAATTTACAAGGATATGATAAATTGGATTAGAGAGTATGATAAAGAAGTTGGTATATATTTATGTATGGAGTCGAGGGACGTATGGCAGGATGTAATTATGAAAGTTGATGCAGATGTAGAAAACTATGTTGTATACCAAGCTATAAGAAAATGAGAGAAAATTATTCTTCCCTTCTATCTATTATGCACACATTGCCTGTTTTTTCTTTGGCATATTCTTTAAGTTCAGCACCTATTTCACCTATTTCAGCTACATGAGATATCTTTCTTCTTTTATTTGTAACTATGCCTAATGAAATAGTCATTAAAGGTGCTTTTATAATATTACCTTGTCTGTCTTTCCCATGTATAAAACCTTTTGTTCTATCTGCTTTATCATAAAAGTCAGGTGATAGATTTCCGAATTCACTGGTGATTTTTTCACAGATATCTTTTACCTTATCAGGAGTACTTATTATAACAAAGTCATCTCCTCCTATATGTCCTATGAAATCATCAGGGTTGCCTTTTTCTCTTACAGAAGCTATTAACAATCTGGCAGTTTCTCTTATTATAGCATCTCCATGTTCAAATCCATAATGGTCATTGTAAATCTTAAACTTATCTAAATCTACATAAAAAGCTGCTAATTGTTGGCCTGAATTTAATCTTTTTTCAAGTTCGTTAATGATAGATACATTTCCAGGTAGCCTAGTAAGAGGATTTGCATCTAAATCTTGTTCTGTGCGTCTTAAAACCATTTTAATTCTGGCTATAAGTTCTTTTTCTTCAAAAGGTTTAACTATATAATCATCTGCGCCGGCATCTATCCCATGTACCTTATCCTTCACTTCACTTTTCCCGGTAAGCATAATGATAGGCATATGTCTTAAGAGTATATCTTCACGTAACTTCTGACATACTTTATCTCCTGTTAGTTTTGGCATTTTAAAGTCTATAATTAGTAAATCAGGAGGTTGTTTTTGTATTTGTTTAAGGGCTTCTTCTCCATCATTTGCTTTATTAACATTAAAACCTTCGGCTTCTAAAATTATGTCCAAAAGGTCAAGTATATCAGGGTCATCATCTACTATTAATACTTTTTTCTTAAACATTATTCTTTAATTCTCCTTATAAATGTCTTCAGGTTTACTTTCTTTTTGTTTATTAGGTAGTTTAAAAGTAAAAGAGGTTCCTTTATTTAATTGGTTTTCGACCCATATCTTCCCATCATGTGCTTCAATTATTCTTTTGACAAGTGATAACCCTAAGCCCGAACCTTTTTCTTTTGCATTAATTTCATTTTCTGAACGATAAAACTCTTCAAAGATATTATCTAAGTCCTTTTCGGGTATACCTGGTCCATTATCAGATACAGAAATTTCAGAAAAATCTCCTTTTTTTTCAGCAGTAACTTTTATTTGGCCATTTTGAGGTGTAAATTTTACAGCATTTCCAAGTAAATTTGTAAATACACGGTTTATATGAGTTTCGTCAGCCCATATTGTTAAATCTGGAGGAATAAAATTATTATTTACCTTTATGTCTTTTGCATCTGCTTGAGGTTGGATAATTTCCATAACATTCCTGAATGCATTTTTAATTGGAATTTCCTCTTTCTGCATTTCTATTCTACCTGATTCTATACGTGATATGTCGAGCAAGTTGTTTATTAGACGGGCAAGATTTGTACTATGTTTTCTTATTTTTTTTAAACGTTCTAATTGTTTTGGAGGGACTTTGCCTAATCGGCCTTCTATAAGGATTGAGCTAAATCCTTTAATAGATGTTAGAGGAGTTCTTAGTTCATGAGTTACGCTGGAAACAAAGTCCGATTTTGTCTTATTTAATTGTTTTAATTCTTTATTAGCTTCGGCAAGTTCTTTTGTCCTTTGTTTAACGCTTTTTTCTAAGTCTTGATGGGATTGCCAAAGTTGTTCATAAAGAGCAGAATTTTGTATAGATATACCGATTTGGCTTGCTAATATAGAAACTAATTCTGAATCTCCTTCGGTGACTCTATTATACGGAGATTCGTTACCCATTATTACGATTCCTGTCGCTATATCTTGTTGAAGTATCGGAGCTATTACGAAAGAATTGAGGTTACATATTTCGCTTAGTTTTTTTTGAACAGGGTCCTTTTCATTTATTGTATTAACTAATATAGTATTAGCTTTACTTAAAAGTTTGGTAAATAATTTGTTTTCTTTTTCTATTTGCTTTTCTATTGTTGATATTTGTTGTTGAGAATAATTGACAGATTTTTTAAGTTGTAATTCTTTTTTTTCTTCATCTACTATTATAATTAATGCTTTTTTAAAACCAAGTTCGGATACAAAATTTGAGTCTAACGAATTTAAAAGTTCGTTTATACTAAGTTTTTGACTAGTTTTATTACCCCATTCATGTAGGGTATAAAGCCCAGTTATTTTTTTATCTAATTCTTCTTGAGTTTTGTTGAGTTCTAAATCAGTTTGAGCCATTAACTTAGCTTGATTATCTAATTCGTTGTAGGCATTTTTAAGGACGCTGATAGAATTTTTCATGTTTTCTTTTTTAAATCTTTCTTTATGGAATATATATGACAGTGAAATTAAACATGCTATACCTATAGTTCCTCCTGTAATTCTTAAACTAAGGTTAAGAGCCCAACTAAATAAAAACATAGCTAAACTTAACCATATAAGTGTGCGTGTAATTATGTTTATTAATCTTTCGTTTTGCATATAATTTTATCCTATTAGAGTTACTACAATTGCTTCGTTGTGAAAATATGATTGTCCGGTGTACACATCAGAAGTAAAAGGAGCTTGTTCCCCGTAGGTATAAAAACCAATTAAGGGTACATTTCTTCCAATAATGCTTTTCACTGTTTCTATTTCTTTATAAGAATTTCTTCCTAAAAGTTTTTTCCTGGAGATAGAAGTAAAGACTAAAGCAAATTTTGGGGATCTTTGCCCTAAATTTTTTAAAGCAGTTAAAGAAGCTTCTCTTGCAGCTGTTATTACACTCGTTTTATTCCCAATCATCAACCGTATTTTTGCTTTTTCGGGTAATTCGGCAGTACAAATTAATTCACCATTTTTTCCTATTTTAAAAGGATTACGTACAACATATTCTTTTTCTCCAGGTATTTTCATGCCTATTGGATAGAGCATGCCCATCATTGATAAAGGTTCTTCTTTAAGTATTTTTGTATCTTTTTCGAAATATTCTTCATATAAAGAGATAGCCGGTTGATTGTTGATTTCTTTTATAATATTGGCATTTTGTTTTGTTATTGTTCTATATTTACCTAAGGGGTTCCAACCATGCCTGACTCCGATTCCTAATTCTGTTTCCCCTCCAGTTAATAATCCTATTATTGAATTAGAGGTTACCCCATCTGGAGAATATTGGTATGTTTTTTCAAACATATATGAATCGCCTGCAGCACCTCCTATAATAGGAAAATTGTTCCCCAGAATTTCCTGACAGCCTCTTATTATATCGAGTCCATTGCCTGTTACCCCATCCGGAAAGATTAAAAAATATTTTCTCCTGGATTTATATTTAGAGGTGATTTTCTTGAATTCTTCAATAGCTGCTTTAGCACTTTGGTGTCCTGCATCACGAGAGTTTTTAAATACATTTTTGCCTAATCCCCATGAGTAGTGAAATGTTTCAGGGTCAGAACTTAAAATAGCCATTGTTATTCCATTTTCCAGTATGCCTTCCGGAGTTATAGAACTTGCAGCTGTGCATCCGAAAATTGGCACATCAGGAATAATACTTTTAATTCCATCTATTAATTTATTTTGATTATATCGAGAAGAAGCAAAGACTAATGCTAAATTAATATCATTTCTTTGCCAATTGTATATTGCTTGGGCAGCTGCTGATTTTCCTGCTTTATATGAATTATTATCTGAGTTCCAACCAAGATTAACAGATATAGACATAATACCTATTTAATATTTTTTTCATAAAATAATTTATATTTGTTTTAATTATATTTTTAGATAGAGTAACTTGGTTTATATCTTACTTCATAGATGTTTGATATGTCAAGTAATATGTGAATAATCTTGACTTTTTATAGAAAATTAGTTACAATTAATTTCTGCACATTTTATATCTTTTTAAGAAGATAATTCTTTTTGGCCCCATCGTCTAGCCTGGTTTAGGACACCAGATTCTCGATCTGACGGCACGGGTTCGAATCCCGTTGGGGCTACCATAATGATGCACAGCTATAAAAGGGAGGATGAATATGCCGTATGACAGTGAGTTAGATAAATCTTTGTTTTCGAAATCTTGGGAATCTGCAGAGCAACGATTGACTGTAAGTGTTTATTCTTACAATCAAGGACCCAAAAAACTGCAAATCAACAGACAAAATAAAAATGAACAGGGAGATTTTAGATTTGTTAAGTTGGGAAGGATGACTAAAGAAGAGATAGAGTCTCTTCTTCCTTTGCTCAAAGAGGCAATGAGTTATATGGATTAGCAGCTAATGAGATAATTAAGTATTGTGTCCCCGGAATTGCGTGATTTCCTTAGGATTTACTAATTCAATGTTATTTCAAAAATAGTGCTTGACAAATGTATATATATAATATATACTTAATGTGCAATGGATAGTTACAAAATATTACAGGATTGTACTGGTTTCCAATGGGATGAACATAATGCTAAAAAAAATTGGCAGAAGCATAAAGTGACCCCAGCTGAGTGCGAGGAGATTTTTTTTAATAGACCATTACTTGTTGCAGATGATGTAAGGCATTCTCAATCGGAAAGACACTTTTTTGCAATAGGAAAGACCGATTTAGACCGAAAATTATTTATTGTGTTTACTGTTAGAAAGAAGCTAATTAGAATAATATCTGCAAGGAATATGAATAAAAAAGAAAAAAGGAGATATGAAAAATATGAGAAAAAATAAGATACCAAAATTCAGAACTGAAGAAGAGGAAAGAAACTTCTGGAGTTCTCACGATTCTACTGAATACATTAACTGGTCAAAGGCAAAGGACGTCACTTTATCTAATTTAAAACCTTCTGTGAGGAGTATTTCAATCCGTCTTCCAGAAATAATGGTTGAGGAGTTAAAATTATTAGCTCACAAAAAAGATGTTCCTTATCAGTCACTGATGAAAATTTATATTTCAGAAAAAATGAAGGAAGAACTCCAGAAAGTAAAATAGATAATAGATAGTCCATCGAACCCCGAAGTTTCAGGGCAGCTGATTTTAAATATTACAGGAGTAAAAATTGCAAAGATTTAATAAAGATAAATTATCCGTAGTAATCAACATGCGTTGGGGCTAAAGACAGATAACAGAAATCAGAGGACAGAAGACAGAAGAGTTTTAATGTAGAGTAGATAGCCTTAAAGGGATTTGAACGAAAAGGGTGTGGGAAAAAAGCAGAGAATAGATTTTAGATTACAGATTTAAGAAAAAAATTTATTTTAGTCTGTGACAATCTGTGTGTTTATAAAATAAGCTAAAAAGGATTTTCAAATATAGAGAGGTGGATTTTAATGTCTGATGAAACAATTGAGAAAGTGAAAGGGGAAAGTAAAATAACTAAGCATTTGGAAAGTAAATATGGTTATTTTACTGAAGATGGCAAG
>JAGYNU010000047.1 GCA_018399975.1 Candidatus Omnitrophota bacterium | reverse complement strand
AGAGGCAGAGAAATATCAAGGCCGGCAGACGATGTAATAGATGAGATAAAAGAACTTGTCGATAGAGGGTTTAAGGAAGTGACGTTGTTAGGACAAAACGTAAATTCATATAGTCCGAAGTCCAATGTCCTACGTCCTATGTCAGAAGACCCTGAAGGAACAAGTTCCTACGGGGCAGGCAGAGAACCCCATACCAATCCTTCGGATGCTACGGAGCAAGCAGAAAACAAAAAACAGAAGACAGAAGACAGAAAAAACAATTTAGCTCATAGCTCAAAGCTTCCGCCTACGCTAAACCTTGCCTACCGGCAGGCAGGGCTACGGCGAACAAGCGCCGCTGAAAGCAAAAATCAATTCACAAAATTATTAGAGCGGATTAATGATGAAACAGGAATTAGAAGGATAAGATTTATTACAAATCATCCTAAAGATACATCTAAAGAATTATTTAAAGCTATGAGAGATTTAGATAAAGTTTGTCCGCATCTTCATCTGGCTATGCAATCTGGCTCAAATAAAATTTTAAAGTTAATGAATCGTGGGTATACTTACGAAAAGTTCAAAGAGCTTGTGGATAACTTAAAAAGCATATATCCAGAGTGTAGTTTAACTACAGACATAATTGTAGGGTTCCCGGGTGAGTCAAATGAGGATTTTATGCAAACTTACAAAGCTATTGAAGAAATACAGTTTGATTCTGCTTTTATTTTTAAATATTCCCCAAGGCCGAGAACTGCGGCTTTAAGGTTAAAAGATAATGTGCCGTTAAAAGTAAAAAAAGAACGTAATCAAAAATTGTTACAGCTGCAAAATGAAATTTGTCTTGAGAAAAATAAAAAGTATCTAAATAAAAAAATAGAAGTTTTAGTAGAGGAAGAAACAAATAAAAATATTTATTTGGATATAAAAGAAAAATATGATAAAAAATATATAGCAAGAACACCTGATAATAAATTAGTGTTTTTTGTGGGAGGTAAGGAATTGGTTGGAGAAGAAATAAGTGTGGAAATATCGAAAATTACTGCACATTCGCTTGTGGGTACGCAAAAATAGATACAAATAACAGAAATGTTAATTTTAAGTCCAACCTCCAAATATTTCTTTAAAAAGCACATAATTTGTAATTTTATCTATGAATAAGTATAATATATATTCGTAACAGAAAAAGGAGAAAAAGATTGAAAACAAAAAGTAATTTTGCATGGATTACTTTAGCTATATTATTCTTAACATTTCTTTTTTGTTTTCCTTTTATAATTCCAGATAATAAAGTAGCAATCGAAGAGTCATACCTACAACAACAATCTTATAAAGACATAAACTTGCTTTATATTTATAAAAGTAAGGAAATTCCGTTTTGGGCATTTCATTTCGGTGGAGGGTATCCTTTTATAAAACATCCTGAAAATATTTCTTTAAGCCCGCTTTTTTATCTTTTAATAGTTCCTTTTGGAAGTTCCAATGGTTTTAAATTATTTTTATTTTTTTCGTATTTTATGGGAATAGTAGGTTTTTTTGCTTTTGCAAACAAAGTATTAAAGTGTAACGTAACTATTTCAGCTGCTACTACAATGCTCTTTATTTTTAACAGTTTTATACCTTTCCAGGTTAATACTGGAAATTTAAGAGAACATGGATGGTTCTACCTGCCGTTTATATGTTATTTTTTAACTGCTTCAAAAAGAAATATACGCTATACGTTTTACGGTGCAATTTTAATCAGCCTTTTGATTTTAAATGGGTTTAATCTCACACTTTTACCTTTTTCTTTTTTTCTTTTTTTATATGTTACATTAAATTTTCTTCCATTTCCTACAGAAAATATATCTGAGAATAAGAAAATCTTTAGAAATTTAGTTTTGATGTTTGTTATTGCTTTTCTATTAAGTGCGGTAAAACTTTTTCCTATTATTGAACTTTTAAAACATAACATGAGAGGAATAGAACAATATGCCGTAGCATCAGCTAATTCCATGACATTTGTAAAGTTGGCAAAGGCTCTTCTTTTTAAAGGCCCTTACGCTGTTGGAACCGGAAATAACGGTTTGGGTATGGGTAGCGTAATGTGGATAGGTGTTATTCCTTTAGTTTTGTTTTTCTTATCATGTATTTTTCGTTTTAAAAAAGTATATAAATATCTAATTATTATAGTTTTTTTTATAATTTTATGCATGGCTCGAAATTTTCCCGTCGATGTGTTCTATATTTTGTGGCATCTACCACTTTTTCACTCTGTAGGAGAAACTGCAAGATATTTTTCATTTCCTATTGTTTTTATGATTCCGGTAGTTATCGGAATTTTCTTTTCCGGAAAATATTTTACGAAATTAAACAAAAAATATAAAATTTTAGTTTATATTATAATGTTTGTTGCTGCTGGAAATATGTTTTTTACTAACAAAACATATTATGAGCATACAGATAATTATCAAGTAAAAGAACCTCAAATAAAAACTGAAAGTGATTTTTTTAATGTGTTTATGTCAGAACCTGAATCTTTTGGAAATATTCCTTTTTATGTAAAACAAAAAAAATGGCAAGGAAAATATATTGAAGAACTACCTTTAGGAATACAGTATTACCTTTTAAGGCAAAATATAGGTATGCTTAACTGGTATGGAAATTTAAATCTTCCTGTTAACGCAGTTTGTAAGTACTTTATTGTAAAAGGATTTGGCAATTACTGGAAAGACTTTCACAGTGATATTTCAGCAGAAAATGGTATAATAAAAAACAATTCTTATAAAGGGGAAAGTTATTTTGAAATAAATCCCAAAAATAAGGTAAATAAAATAACATGGCAGGCTAATAAAATAATCGTCAATGTCAACCAGTTTCATCCAGATATTCTTGTAATCAACCAGAATTATGATAAAGATTGGATATGTGATAAAGGAAATGTAATAAATAAAAACGGACTTTTAAGCGTAAAACTGGATAATCCACGAAATAAATGTTTTGATGTTGTTTTTAAATATCACCCCAAGTCGCTGTATTTAGGAACAATAATAAGTATTATTACAATGATATTATGTGTTTATTTTTTCTTTATTAAAATAAAACTAACATCAAAAGGGAGAATAATATAAAGTCTTTATTAGTTTTGTTTTCAGGTGGAATAGATTCTACTTACACAGCAGAAAAATTATCACCGCTTTTTGACAAAATCATATTAAACACATACAAAACGCCTGGAATGAAAAATGTTAAGGCCTCAAAAAAAAGTTTTCAGCAAATTAAAAAAAAACATGGTGAAAAAGTTATTCACAATATTATTGACATAAGTAATTTCACTAATTCAATCCGACGAGGAATATTAGAATGTATAGCTGATAATTTTAAATACCGTTTTTTTTACTCGTGGTGTTTAGGATGTAAGCTGTCTATGCATTTATATACTATAAATTTTTGCACACAAAATAATATAAAATTTGTCGTTGACGGCAGTAATTATTACGATTTGCATGCTTTAGAACAAAAAACAAAGATTAAACAGTTTTTTGAGAAAATTTATAAAGATAATAGTATAACATTTATTGCCCCTTTTTATTTAGAGAAAAATGTAGTCGTCTCAAAAGGCTTTGTAAAAAAAATTTTGAAACATTTAAGAATACTTCAAGATAATCAAAAAATAAGATTAAATTACCTACATAAAAAAGGAATAAATATGGGTGCGGGAATTTTGGGGCAGCATAGAACTATTCAACCTTCATGCACGATAAGTTTATTTTTTAACATTCCAAGATTATTTTTTAAATTTTTCCTAAAACATGAAGAAAAAAAAGGTTTGGCTTTTTTAAAACAAAAACTTTTAAATTTTAACACAACCCAAAAAGGACATATTTATGATTTCAATAATAATACCTGTTCGTAACGAAGAAAACAATATACTTCCTTTACATAATAAGATTAAAGATGCCGCAAAAAAATTTAAAGACAAATTTGAAATAATATTTATTGATGATGCAAGTACTGACAAAAGTTTTTCCGTGCTTAAAAAAATAGATAATAAGAATACAACGATAATAAAATTGGCGATAAATTCTGGTCAAACACAAGCATTAGCTGTAGGATTAAAATATGCAAAAGGAAATATAATTGTTTTTATGGATGCAGATATGCAAAATGACCCTTTTGATATACCTAAAATGCTTTCTGAAATGCACAAAGGATACGATGTCATAAGTGGATGGAGGGTGAAACGTAAGGATAAATTTTTTACACGTATTATACCTTCTAAAATAGCTAATTATCTCATATCTAAAATCACAAAACTTAAGTTGCATGACTATGGTTGTAGTTTAAAAGTTTATAAAAGAGAAGTGTTAAAAAATCTGGAATTTTTTGGCGAAATTCACAGGATATTTCCCGCTCTTGCATACTGGAAAGGTTATAAAATAAAGGAAGTTAAAGTCCTGCATCATCACAGACTTTCAGGGAAAAGTAAATATGGTATGTTAAGAACTTTTAAAGTAATAATAGATTTAATAAGTGTAAAATTTTTCTCTTCTTATTCAAATTGTCCTAATTATCTGTTTGGAGGAACGGGAATATTTTTTATTATTTTAGGATTTTTAATGTGCGTTGTCACTTTCATGTTTTCCGTAGAAAGAGGAGTTTTACTAGGAACTTTAATTATTCTTATAGGTATTCAATTAGTTTTAATGGGACTTCTGGCGGACATTTTAGTTAGAATTTACCATTCTGTTTCAAAAAATCACAAAAAACACATAATACAAGAAATAATAGAAAAGAAAATCTAAAATAAAATGGAAAAGATATGCGGTATTATTTCGGTAAATAAAAACAACGATTTTAGAATGTCTAATGATATTAAAAAAATGATGAGAATGGTATCCCCAAAAGATTCTAACATAATGATAAAATATACAGGCAGTAATGCTTGGCTTGGAACAAAAATAATAAAATCACAAAATTCAGATTTACGTTATTATAATCTAAACAAAAAATACAATAGATTTCATATTGTATTTAATGGTGCTATCTACAGTAACTCTCACATAAGAAAAGCATTGCCGGATAAAAACCATAAACTTTTTCCTGAAACTGACGAAGAAATAATATTGTACCTTTACAAAAAAAAGGGGACTAAATGCCTTCAGTATTTAGACGGCATATTTGTTTTTGCAATATGGGATGAATTAAAAAAAGAACTGTTCATAGCCAAAGACAGACTTGGAGTAAAACCTTTATATTACAGTTACATTGAAAGTAAAAAGCTTTTCCTTTTTGCCTCGGAATTAAAATGTTTTTTAGGTTTAGATTATTTTCCAAAAAAAATTGATTATAAAGCCGTTGATGAATATTTAAGTTTTGAATATATACCTTACAAAAGAACTATTTTTAAAAAAGCTAAGAAAGTTCTTCCTGGACATTACATAATCTTCAAAAACAAAATTGTTTTTGAAAAAAAATACTGGGATATAAATTTTGACGACTTTAAAAAAGACGATTTTCCAACCAAAAAGAAAGAGTTTTTTCATTTACTCGATTCTTCTGTGAAAAAGCGTCTTGACTGTAATGAATCAATAGGCCTATTTTCAAGTGGGGGGATAGATTCAAGCTCAATAGGTTTTTTAATGCAAAAGCATATAAAAGAAAATTTAAATACCTTTTCGGTTAACTTCAGAGAAAAATCTTTTGATGAAAGCAAGTTTTCGAGACTATTCGCCAAAGCTTTCAACATAAAACATACAGAAAAATACTTTGATTTGAAAAATTTTAATAGACTTTTCAAAAAAATAATAGGAACCCTTGATGGACCATTTGCTGACGCTTCTGTTTTTCCAACAGTTTTTTTGTCTGAGTTTAGTAAAAAAAAAGTTAATATCGCTTTATCTGGAGAAGGTTCGGATGAAATACTTTTAGGTTATCCAACTTACTTTGCTCACAAAATTGCAAATATTTACAGTAAATTTCCTAAGCTTTTAAATCGTTCTGTTTTAAATCAATTAACAAAAAAAATCCCAGTTTCTTTTAAAAACTTTAGTTTTGATTTCAAAATAAAAAAATTTATTTCCGGTTTAGACACTCCTGCATTTAAACGACATATAATATGGCTTGGTGCATTTAACACATACGAAAAACAAAAGCTTTATACAAAAAGGTTCATTCGTGAAATTAATGAATTTTCAGAGTTTGATGCTGTATATAAGATTTTAGAAAATTGTCCCAGTAAAAATTTTTTTGATAAAATACAATATTTAGATATTAAAACATATCTTGAGGGAGACATTCTTTTGAAATCATATATCGCAAGTACAATAAATTCCCAGACAATCAGAATGCCTTTTTTAGATTATAATCTTGTAAATTTTGCATGTAGTTTACCTGTCGAAATGAAACTTAAAGGCACTGTTGGTAAATATATTTTAAGAAAATCAATGCAACAATATTTGCCGCATGAAATAATTTCCAGGCCCAAAAAAGGATTTGGAATTCCTTTATCATTTTGGATCAATTCAGGGTTAAAAAAAGATTTTGATAGTTTATTAAAAAATTCCGTTATAGGAGACTCAGGTCTTTTTAAAATGGATTACATAAAAAACTTATTAAAACAGCATTTAATATTAAAAAAAGATAACAGAAAACAGCTGTGGTGCTTATATATGCTTGAAAAATGGTGCCGTGAATGGCTTTAAAAAAAATGAAAGAATACAAAACATTACAAAAACATTTTAGTAGATTTTTTCAAAATCCTTTAAAGTTTCTTTTTGTATCTACAACATGTATTTTAACTTATTTTTTTCCAAGAATATTATTAACTGGCCCTGTTTACATAGGATGGAACATAACTTTTAACTGCATGTGCAAATGCGATTTTTGTAAAAGTAGTGACTTCTACAAAAAAGATAAAGAATTGAATACAGCTGAATGTATCCGTATAATAAGACAAATAGCTAAATCCGGAGTATGCTTGCTTTCTATAACAGGAGGAGAACCTTTATTAAGAAATGACCTTTTTAAAATAATAGCTGAAGCTAAAAAATATGGTATTTCAATAAATTTAATTACTAATGGCTATTTACTTGAAGAAAAAGCAGAAATGATTATTAAATCTGGTATTGATACTGTAACTGTAAGTATAGATAGTTTATTTGAAAAAGAACACGACTTGCTAAGAAAATGTCCTGGATTGTTTAAAAAAGCCAAAAAAGGCATAGAAAAACTTCAAAATATAAAAACCAATAAACCTAATATAATAGTAACATCTGTGGTAAATAAAAAAAACTATAAATATCTTAATAAATTTGTAAAATACTGGAGTGATAAAAAAGTTACTGTTACACTACAACCTATTCAAGAAAATTCTTCAAAAAGTATATTTAAAGTTAAAAACAAAGATTTATTGTTTTTAGATTCTGACAAAACAGATTTTAATTATAGTTATCAAAAACTACTAAAAAAATATCCTTTTTTTAGAATTGGATATGAAAAAGAGTTTGTTAATTTTTTCTTTGACAAAAAAAGATTCAGAAGAAAATATAAATGTTTTGCAGGTTTTTTCATGGCTCAAATTGATGCTTTTGGAAATGTGTACCCATGCCCTGAGTTTATAGAATGTTTTGGAACATTAAAAAAAGAAAGTTTTAAAAATATTTGGAAATCTCAAAAAGCCTATAATTTCAGAAATAAATTAAAAAAGTTTGGATGTGAATATTTTTGCTGGTATAAATGTACGGGAACAATAAATTATTATCTGACAAATTTGTTAAAATTAATTTAAAAGAACACAGTTTTCTATAAAACAAATTACCTCGAAGCTATTTACTTTATTGTGAAGCTTCCACTACAAACATTGACCTAAAAGAAAAGCAAGATATAAGTAATAAGAAAGATACAAACAAATGACGAAATCAGAATGACGAATGACGAAAATAATAAACAACAAATGACAAAATCAGGTTACAGACTGCAGGCTACAGGTTTCAAGAAGCATCAAGAAAAAATCTAAAAGAGAGAACTAAAAATTAATTCGTGTTGATTAGTTGCAATTCGTGTTAATTTCCGCCACAAAACGTTGGCGGACAAGTGTGTATTTTACGAAAGAAATGAGTAAAATGAATAAAATAATATTCGGTATAGTCGGTCCAACAGCAAGTGGTAAAACTAGAATTGCCTTAGAACTTGCTAAAAAATTCCCAATAGAGATAATATCCTGCGACTCCATGCAGATTTATAAAGGTATGGATATTGGAACTGCTAAACCGTCTAAAGGTATTTTAGATTCTGTTACACATCATATGATAAATATAATAGAACCCGAAGAAGAATTTTCAGCTGCAGAGTATTCTGATATAGTTAGAAAAATAACTTTTAGTATAATTAAAGAAAATAAAATTCCTTTTATAGTTGGAGGAAGCGGACTATATTATAATACTTATATAGATGGAATTTTCCCTGAAGTAAAAAAAGATAAAAATTTTCGAAAAAAATTAAGAGAATTTGCTAAAGAAAAAGGTAATGAAAGGTTACATCAAAAGTTAGAAAAAATTGATCCGGACACAGCTAAAAAACTTCATTTTAATGATTTGCGTCGGGTTATAAGAGCATTGGAAGTATATCATATAACAGGTAAAACTATAACAGAGAAAAAAGAGCAAAAAACAAGCATTCAGAAATCAGGGTATGAACCGTATATTTTTGGAATAAAGCTTCCAAGAGAAGTGTTGTATAACTCGATCAATAACAGAGTAGATGCATTAATCGAAAACGGATTAGTCGAAGAAGCGAAAAATCTAAAGGAGAAAAATCTAAGCATAACTTCTAAAATGGCTATAGGGTATAAGGAAATATATTCATATCTAAACGGTAACGAATCTTTAGAAAAAGCAATAGAGAATATAAAACAATATACAAGGAATTATGCAAGGCGTCAGATGACATGGTTTAAAAAAAGAAAAGAAATCGAGTGGATAGAGTTAGGATCAAGTGAGGAGTGGAAGAAAGCGGTAAACGACATTTCAAACAAAGTAGAAAGTAATGTTTCAGGATATTAGGAAATCCGGGTATCAGGATTTGGTAATCAGGAAACCAGGTTACAGGTAACAAGTCGCAGGTAAATGAGCACATGACTTA
>JAGYNU010000046.1 GCA_018399975.1 Candidatus Omnitrophota bacterium | reverse complement strand
CACCTATTTTAAAAGCAGTATCTACTTCTTTAGGGTTAATAGTTTTATTCCCAGGAACTAAAGCTATTTCATCAAAACTATATGCTCTTCGAGCTTTCTTTTCTCTTCCAACCCACATTGCCATTTTAACCTCACTTTGTTCGGTTAGATTACAGATTAAAGAATCCAGATAACAGCAAATTTAAAGCAATAGTGATATATTTATGAATTCCCAATTTAAAAACTCCAAATCACTATCACAAATATCAAAGTTTCTATCTCTTTTATTTGTCATTTGTCATTCTCATGTTCTATGTTCTACGTTCGATGTTCTATGTTTTACATTCGATGTGCTACATTCTAATTTTCCTTAACCTCAGATAGCTTGCAGCCTAAGACCTAAAGCTTGCAGCTTGAGACCTGAAGCTTGTAGCCTGCAACTTGATTTGTTATTTGTTATTTGTAATTTGTAATTTGTAATTCTCATGTCCTATGTCCTACGTCCTACGTCCTATGTCTTGCTACTTCCTACTTTCTACTTGTTTTAGATCAATTAGGTCAATTAGTAATTTGCTTTGTTACTTGCAGCCTGCAGCCTGTAGCTTGCAGCCTGTAGCCTGTAACTTGATTATTCTTTTTCTATTCTGTTTTTAACTATATGTGGCGTTATAAATATCATTAATTCAGATTCCTGCAAATCAACACTTTCTGTCCTAAACAATATCCCTAAAATCGGTATATTACTAAGGCCAGGGACACCCTTGGACATCTCAATTTTAGATTCCTTTATAAGCCCACCTATAACTAAAGTTTCCCCCTCAGGAACTAAAACTTCAGCTTTAACTTCTCTTGTAGTAATTACGGGATAACCTTTTTCATAACCGCTTTCTGGCTCCGGTAACCACTCCTGTAAATCCTTTGTAGTAGGTTCTACAAGCATTCTAACTACATCGTCCGAGGTTATACTAGGAGTAACATTAAGCGTTATCCCTGTATCCTTTTCCTGCCAAGTATAAGTTCTTGTTTCCGCAGTCTCTGTATCTTCTTCTTCCCATTCTCTATAAGCTAATTTCCCTTCTACTTTTATAGTCGCTGGTTTATTATTTAGAGTTGTTATAGAAGGTTCGGAGATAACATTTATTGTATTTTTTTCTCTAAGTGCGGAAACTAAAATATCCAATTGCGTAGTTCTAATTGTACCATACTTAAGCACTGAAAGACCCTCATCAGTAAAACTCATATTTAATCGTTCCTCGATAGTATCTAAAGGTTTTAATGCATGCCATTCTACTCCGGAACTTTTATTATCAGTCAATCTTACATCTATCACCTTTGCTTCAATCATAACCTGTTTAGGTAATTCGTCTAATTTTTCAATAAATTTTTTAATTCTTTCCAAATTAGAAGGGGTATCTATTATCATCATTTGATTGGCAACTTCATCCAATAAAATTTTACCTTTATTAGAAAGTATACCTCCTATCGATTCATTTAAGTCTGTAACTTTTATATGCTTAGGTTGATATACATAATATCTGGTATTGAATTCTCCTTCTGATAAAGGTAAAACTTTTATTATGCCATCTTCTTTAATATAAGTATATCCTAAACTTTGCAAAATTGCATCGAGAGCTTTATATACACTAACATTTTCAAAATTAGCTGTTACTTCCCCTTGGATATCCCCCCCGGCAATTATATTCATTTTTTTCTCTCTGGAAATGATTCTTAAAACGTTACTTATATCAGCATTTTTAAAATTAAAAGTAACCAGTAATTTCTTTTTTTCTTCTATTTCCTTCTTGGCAAGTTCACGAGCTTTCGCTTGTAATATTGCGAATTGTTTTTCCTGCAATTCCCTAGCTTCAGGTTCTTCTTCCTCTGTTTTAAACTCTGCTATAGTAGTAGTTTCCTTTTCCTTTTTTTCTTCAGGTGGAGTAATATCCTTCCATCTATATTTAACTTTCTTTCCTAATGTTACAGGTTCTGATACTAAAGCAATTTTTTCTCCTAATTCTAATTCTGCACCTTCAACTAATCCTATAACATCACAAGCAGCTACATCTGCTTGGCTTTTTCTAACTTGAACTTTGCCAATCTGAAAAGCATTTTTTAATATATAAAAGACAGTACCATCTTCTATGCCATGTTTATACCCTTTATCGATAACAATAAAATCATATTTATAATTAATAGCAATAACACTAACATCCATTGCAAAAGCAAAAAATGCAAATATACTAAAAAACATACTAAACATTAAAAAAATAATTCCTACTTTTTTACAATCCATAATCTATCCTATATTACTCTTTTATCTAATTTACTTTTTTCTTTACTTTGAAATAGAATCAGATTCCTTAGTTGTATTATCTTCCTTTGTTTGTGCTGCACTTTCCCCAGACTTATATTCTTCTTCATGTTGCTCTTCTGATTTCATTTTAGTTTGTAAACTCTGTTCCTCTAAATTTAATTGAAACTCATACCCACTTTTAAACAATTTTACATAATCATCCCCTATTTCTATTATTTTGCTATCTTTAATATATTCACCTTCGGCATATATTTCGCCATCCATTATAGCAAGATTTTCCTCCCCTTTCAATATGCCTGTTAACAATATTTCTTTTAATTTAGCCTCTATCTCTTTTCTATCTAATCCTTCTCTTTTACCTTCGTCAAACTTCTGAATTTTTTCTTTTTTCATTTTTTCTTTAATTTCCTTTATATTAAAATATGATACAAATGGATCTTTGCCCCAACCTTTTATATCATAATTTCTATCGACTTCAGCATATCCAATGCTTACCGATACAAAAAAAAACAATAATATTTCAATTTTAATCAATACAAAATTAATACTTTTTTTCATAATCACTGCCATATGTTTTAAATATCTTAACTATTCTGTTTCTTTACATTCTTGTAAACTTCATGTATTAGTAATTTCCATTTAGAGTTTTACTTTGAAATATAAACCGCTAACAATAAACTTGCTTTTATTTTATCATACGAATTTTTCTTTTTTTCGATATTAAACTTTTTTATATCAATAATGAAATTTGATTGTTCAATATAATCGATATATTTACTTAAAAGAAAATATGTGGCTTCTAATTCAATTTTTATTGGTAACCTTTTTGACACTTTACTATCTTCTATCGGTTCGCTAATAAACAGCAAGTAATCTATATCATTTTCTCTAAATGTAAGTATATTTATTAAATTTATAAGGTCTCTTTCCGACATTAAACTTTTTTTAAAACCGTCTATCTTACTCTTAATTTCTATATATTCCCTTTCATATTTTTGTATATTCTTTGCTTCATTCTGTGCATCTATAAGATTTAATTTCTTTTGATCTAATTTACTCTTAATCTTTATCTTCTCGCTTCTCATTCTTTCCAATTCCTTATATTTAGGAGAAAAAAACATAAAAAGTAAAAATAAAGAAACTAAACTAAAAATAATAATTTTATTTTTATTTGATAACTGAGCCCAAAAATTTCCAATTTTCTTTTTATATAAATTCATTTTCAAATCAAAAATTAAAGCTTATGTCCTTAAACAATTTTAATCTATAAACCAATACTAATCTTTTAAAACTAAACCCTTTATTTGAAAATCCATTAACAATACACCTTCATTTCTAACAGCTTTGGACGATACTAACTCAATTTTAGAAAAGACAGAGGAATTTTCTAAACCCAATAGAAATTCTTTTATTAATTCATTACTAAATGTTTCTCCGTTTAATAAAATTTCATAGGTTGAATCATCATATTGCATTCTATACAACCAAACATCATCAGGAATAACCAAACTAATCAACCGTAAAGTATCCGAGACACTAAATGATTCGTCATTATGCCCCAACAATTGCTTTATACTATTATAATAATCTTTTCCCTCCGCTATTTTATCTTTTAATTTATATGCTTCATCAATTTCATTTTCTAATTGCAAATATCTTTCCTGTACAGATTTAATTTCACCTTCATATTTTTGTATTTCATTTTTATATTCTTTTATTTGTTTAGAAATAAAAAAAATTAAAACAAAAAATATTAATAACGCTACAAACAAAGGTATATATATCTTATTTGTCTTAGTCTCTTTTTTTCGGTAACGAAACCGCACTTCAGGAGGCAATAAATTAATTGTTTTTTTTATCTTCATATTCTTTTATAACAAATAATTTTTCTAAACTAAATCCCTTATAGCTAACCCTGTCGCAACTGCATAAGAATAAAAGGACTCTTCATCTTTTTTTATATCATCATTTAATTTTATTTTTTTAAATGGATTAATTATCTCAACCGGCAAATTAATCTTCTCACTTAGATAAACATCCATGCCTTTTATTAAATCATTTCCAGCTAAAAATATCTTTTCTATATTAGACGGAGGATATTCATTCATAAAAAACTGTATAGACCTCTCAATTTCGACAATTCTTCTGTCTAATATTTTTCTCACGATTTCTAAAATTTTTTTATGCTTACTTGAATACGACTCACTATCCTTTGCAAGCACAAAATGTTTTTTTATCTTATGAGCTTCGGTAAAATCAATATTCATATTTTCACTAATAGCATTAATTATTGCAAATTCCCCTACAGAAAGAAAACATCTGTGCATACAAAATAGTTCGCCACGCAATAAACTTGCTGATACTGCATCTGCTCCAATGTAAATAATTATCGAATTAAAATCAGAATTTATATCTCCGTTAAACTTTAGTAATCTCACCAAAGATAAAGGAATAGTTTCTATACAATAAGGTTCCAATTGTATTTTATTTAATAAATCCAACAATTGATAAATATTATCTTTAGGAAAACTTACTAAACCAATAAAAAACTTTTTCCTTTTTTCTTCAATCTCCTGTAATACTAAATAATCAATTATATTTTTATCAACATCAATTTGTTCCTTTTTAGCTTCAATTTCTATAATTTTATCTAACCCTTTTTTATCTACAAAAGGTAACGTCTTAAATATCCAATTAATATTAGGCACCATTAAACTGACATTAGTCAAATTATCTTCAGAATTCGTTTTCACAAAACAATTCTGTAATCTTTTATCCATCAATATATACTTCATTTCGTCGATATTACTAATATTTATCTTGTCTAAAAAACTCATACCTCCTTTATAAATAACAGAAATCTCATTTTCAGCTTTAGAACATTTTACCACATGTATTCCTAATGGAGATATATCCAAACCTATATAAGGACCTAAATCCTTTTTTTTAACAGACTTTTTTATACTATCTAATTTCCTAATTTTAATTTTCTTTGTAATGGAAAAATCCACTTATAACCCCATTCTAATTTATTTTTATGTTTTTATTTAATTATAACTTGCTCTCTTTATTCTACATACTCTTCCCATTTAAGCCTTACTTTAGGTATATAAATCCCATAATTAATTGCATCTTCATCAGGTGTAGCATTAGTCGCATCCTGTACCTTAAAGGTATACCACGTTTCACTATTTAACCCTCCCGTTTCAACTTCAGTATTTGAAGTAGGTGATTCATTTATTTCCGTATCTGGGATACAGCTTTGAGTACTACATCTAAATATCCTATATTGTGACACTCCACTATCTTCCCATTCAAGCTTAACTTTACGACTACCACTTGCTAACGGTAAAGGCAAAACCCAACCACTTAATCCTACAGGATTCTGCTGTGCTAATGTATAAGATACAAAATAAAATGACAGAAAAATAAGGATAAATGCTACTTTTAAAAATCGGACTTTCTTGTATAAAAAATATAATCCCACCATTTCTCCCTCCCTTTTGATTCTTACAACTTCTTATCATCCACTATCCACATCTCATCTTCTGTCTAAATAACTCTTGCACTCTGAATCTTGTATTTCTGGCTATTGCTTTTTTGCAAACTCTCGTAACCTTACGTAACATCACGAACCTTCACGCAACATCAAAATCCTACATCTTGCATCTTGACGCTCGCAACTCGAATAATCTGCGTCTTATCTATCTGCGTTTATCTGCGTTACTCATCTGCGTTTATCCGCGTTCCCCCATCTGCGTCAATCTGCGTTTTTCTCATTGATTAGCTATATAAGACTCTATTTCTTTAGCATCAGTATAATCGGGGTCTTTCTTTAAAACATAATTCATTTCTTTTATAACCTTATCTATATCTCCCTTTGCAAAATATGCTATACCTAAATTATACCTTGCATCAAGGTAATTCTCGTCTATATTTATTGCTTTAGCATAGTTGCTAATAGCAGGGTCTACTTCATTTAAATTAAAATATACATTGCCCAAATTATTATATGCCTGTTTATTTTCTGGATTTAAACTTAACGCATTTCTAAAATTCTCTATTGCTTTATCCCAGTTTCTCTTTTTTGCATATAAAGTAGCTAAATTATAGTAATCTGTATCATTACATTCATTCTTATCTATTTTTTGTTCTAAAATTTCAATTTTTTCCTCGACTGTTGAATCAACTAAAAAGAAAGGAGTTTCAGCCTTCTTTAAAAACTTACCCGAGTAAGAACTTACACCGCATCCTATTAAAATAAAAGCAAAAACTAAAATTAAAACAAAAATGAAATTACTTTTAAAACTACTATTTTTAAAATTATCATATTTTAACATTTTTAGCCCCTTTTGTTTTACACTTTTTGCTAAATTTTTATCTACTGTATGTTTAGTTATATCACAAAATCTTTTATAATTAACATATATAACTGAAAATGCTAACCACAAATAAAAATTTACAGATATATAACTCAAAGAACTCATGCAAAAACTAAGCACAACTGCCGAACTTAAAGCTCCCAAGGCAGATATAGTTAAAATAGAATCACCGATTGTTGTATTTCTTATAGAACATATCCCTTTATAAAAAAACATCCCAATTAACAAAATAAATAATATCACATTAATTATACCTCTTTCTACCCATAATTCAAAGAATTTATTATGAGCATGTCTTAAAAATTCTTGATCTTGGTAGTGATATTTTAAAAATTCATCAGTACGGAATTTCATAAAAATAACCGGCAGGCTTCCTAAGCCATAGCCTATAAGAGGTTTACTTTTTATAATTTCAAACATAGTTTTATATATTAAAATCCTGGCAGTTCTTCTAAATATTATATTTTTTACCGCTTCCGAATCGCTAAACACAAAATATCCGATATTTGAAAGCACAAGTAAAGTAATAACAATAATTAAAACTAATTTTTTTTTATTTTTGATTTTAAAATTAATTTTTGATTTTTTAAAATACAAAACCCCAAATATTGATATACCGATCAATGCTGCTAAAATGCTTCCTCTACTAAATGTTAAAAACAAACATAAACTTATAACTCCTAAACCTAACAGAATTAGTCTTTTTAACCATAAACGTTTATTTAAAAAATATAGTCCAACTCCCATAGGTATAACCAAACTTAAATATGAACCCGACAAAGTAGCATTTCCTAAAGTTGAAATTATTCTTTGTCCGGGTTTCCCCCAACTTAAAAAATCCAAACCAACAAACTGCAATAAACCGTATATGCTTACAATAACAGCTGATATAAAAACAGAATAGAAAATGCTGGAAATTTTATCAGAAGTGACTACATTAGTGAAAACAAAATAAAAACCAAATACTGTAAATAAAATTATTAAATTATATTCCCCTATATACTTAAAAGGTGAATAAATATAACTTGCTATTGTACTTAAAATAAACAATAATATGATACCATCCAAATTTATAGACTTGTTATTTATTTTTATTTTAAATGCAAAGATTATAAGAAGGATAGCTACGACAAATTGTGCAAAAAGTAATCTAAAATTATATTCCAAAAGACGCAAGAAAAAAGGAAGAGAAAATACCAATGCAATAATAATAAAAATAATAATCTTATCTGATACTTTCATTGATAAAATCCATAATTATCCTACTGTTATAACTTCCTCCCGTTCCGCCCCCCCCTGTCCCGAAAGGGTTGAAAAAGGGGTTGAAAAAAATGAGAGCGTCAAAAAGATGGAGCCTCATGGGTAAGTTCATAGTCTCCTGTGAAATGTGAAAGCGGATAAAAAATCCAAATTTTTTCTATTCTAATAACAAATGTTTTATATTAGCTAATTCTCTTTGATAACCAATTCTATCTTTCACAAATTTCTCATATGAATTATCAATATCTAACACGGACGAAAAATCGCATATTTTTTCATCCTCTGGAATTAAGTTTAAATATTCTCTATATGAAGAAAACTGCCAATCCTTAGGGTCATCTACTAATCCCGCCGTCACAGGATTTAAATGAATATATCTTGTAAGATGAATAAGGTATTCGTCTTTATCTACTAAAATACTTTTAAACCTACCTTCCCATAACGGTCCTTTTCTGTTATGTTTTAAATTAAAAAATTCTGTATAACCTTTTTGTATAGAAGTAGCAAAATCCACTATACCATTATCTTTTAGTTGTTTTAATATAAGATGGTAATGCGTAGGCATAAGACACCAGGCAATTATCTCAACGTTTTTTTCTGCTTCAGATTTAACAAAATTAATAACATCAATAAGAAAAGAGTCACTCTTATCTTTTAAAAATCTCGATAATTTTGAAGGAACATTTTTAAGTGTATAATAAATAATCGCTTTTAACATTCTTTCCTTGTTATCATATGAATTGAAAATTTCATATCCTGCAATACTTTTATTTAGGATATGATATACTCTTCCATTAACTAAAGGAACTTTTCTATACGGCATACTTATACTCTCCTTACTCTATTGTCATACCTCTATTCGATTCCTTCCCCCTGTTCGGGACAGGGGGGGCTTAAGAAGAAAGTTAATTCTCTCTTAAACTGATCTTCATTGTTCATTTCGCGCAAAGCGCAGGGCGAACAATGCATAGCGAAATAAATAGCACCTGTCTTCATTTTTCAAAAACGTTAACCGCGAACCGCAAACCGCTAACCGAATCAATTTAATCTGTTTTAGGAACTGTTACTTTTATTTTTCTTTGGCCAGTAAAACTAGTCTCACCAAAACTCTCTTCAACTTTACCTATTGAGTTAACTATATTATATTGTTTTACATTTCCTAAAAAAGCTAAAAACCTTAAATATTTCTCTATATCTGGATTC
>JAGYNU010000045.1 GCA_018399975.1 Candidatus Omnitrophota bacterium | reverse complement strand
GACAGGTTACAGATTTTGAGTTAAAGAGTTAACATTTTAAAGTATTTTTATTTGTCATTTAATGGTTTGTCGTTAATTTGACATTTGGTATTCTTATGTTCTATGTCCTATGTCCTAGGTCCTACGTCCTATGTCTTGCTACTTGTTACTTGTTACCTGTTACCTGTTACCTGTTACTTGCAACTTGTAACTTGCAACTTGCAGTTTGATTTGTAATTCGTATATTCGTAAAAGATTCGTAATTAGTTGATGTTGTTACCCTGTTACCTGCAGCTTGCAACCTGCAACATGAAACCATGTATCATTCCGATTTTGTACATTTACATACGCATACTCAATATAGTTTATTAGATGGGGCGTGTAAAATTAACGACTTATTGAATAAAGTTGCTGAATTTAAAATGCCTGCTATCGCCATAACTGATCATGGTAATATGTTTGGTGCTATAGAATTTTACAATGTTGCTATCAAAAAGGGTATAAAACCTATAATAGGTTGTGAGTTATATTTAGCATCAGGCAGTAGATTCGATAAAAAGAGAAAAACAAACCGGCCAAATAATTATCATATTACTTTATTAGCAAAAGATGTTAAAGGGTACAAAAATTTATTAAAGCTTGTATCTTTAGGTTACATAGAAGGTTTTTATTATAAGCCTCGCATAGATAAAGAATTACTAAAAGAATTTTCAGATGGTTTAATTTGTTTAACTGGTTGTTTGAATGGAGAGATTCCTTATTTGATGTTATCTGGCAGAGAAGAGAAAGCATATAGCGTTATAGAAGAGTTGTCATCCTTTTTTGGAAAAGATGATTTGTATTTAGAAATAATGCGTAATGGTATATTAAAACAAGAAAGTTTAAACAAAAAACTGTTAAAAGCATCTGATGAAACTGGTATTGAATTAGTAGCTACGAATGATGTGCATTATATAAAAAAGGAAGATGCTAAAGCTCATGAGGCTTTATTGTGTATACAAACTCAAACCACTTTAGATAATCCTAATCATATGAGATTTAGCAGTAGTGAATTTTATTTAAGATCTCCTGATGAAATGAAAAAGCTTTTTTCAGATATTCCTAATGCAATAACAAATACGATAGAAATAGCAAAAAAGTGTAATCTTGAATTAGATTTTAGTCAGGTTCATCTTCCTCATTATTTGCCACCTGATAACAAATCCGAAGAAGAATATTTAAGAGAATTGTGCAATACAGGATTAAAAAAACGTTATTCTGCAAAAATAACAGAAGATATAAGGCAAAGACTAAATTATGAATTAAAAATAATAAATAAGTTAGGCTACGCGAGTTATTTTGTAATTGTTTGGGATTTTATAAGATTTGCAAAGGAAAAAAATATTCCTGTCGGTCCGGGTAGAGGTTCTGCTGCTGGTAGTTTGGTAAGTTATCTATTAGAAATAACAGATATCGACCCCTTAAAATATAAATTATTGTTTGAAAGATTTTTGAATCCGGATAGAGTAAGTTTACCTGATATAGATATAGATTTTTGCTATGAAAGAAGGGCAGAAGTTATAGATTATGTTATTAATAAATATGGTAAGGAAAATGTTGCCCAAATTGTTACTTTTGGTAGTATGTTGGCAAAAGCTGTAATTAGAGATGTAGGAAGAGTTATGGGATTTTCTTATAATGAAGTGGATTCTATTGCAAAAATGTTGCCTGCCGATTCCAATATTACCATACAGGGAGTTCTTAATACTGATAAGGAGTTTAAGGATTTGTATGATGCTGATTCAAAGATTGCTGAGCTTGTAGATACTTCAAAGGCTTTAGAAGGTTTAACCAGGCATGTGTCAACTCATGCAGCAGGTGTGGTTGTTTCTGATAAGCCTCTGGTTGAATATGTTCCTTTGTTTAAATCAAATGATGGACAAATAGCTACCGGGTATTCTAAGGATATATTGGAAAAAGTTGGTTTATTGAAGATGGACTTTTTGGGTTTAAAAACTTTAACTGTAATTAGTGAAACTTTAAAGATTATAAAAAGAATTCGTGATAAAGAAATCGATATCCGCAATATTTCATTAAATGACAAAAAAACATTTGATTTACTAAAAAAGGCAGAAACATTAGGTGTGTTCCAATTAGAAAGCACAGGGATGCGTGATTTATTACGTCGATTATCTCCTTCTAATTTTGAAGACATTATTGCTTTGCTTGCATTATATCGTCCAGGTCCTATTGGAAGTGGAATGGTAGATGATTATATAGATTGTAAAAAGGGGCAGAGTTCGATTAAATATGACCATCCTAAATTAAAATCGATTTTAGAAAATACTTATGGTGTTATACTTTTTCAAGAACAGGTTATACAGATTGCTTCAGAAATTGCCGGTTTTTCCTTAAGTAAAGCAGATTTATTAAGAAGGGCAATGAGTAAAAAAACTCCAGAAGTTATGGAAAATATGAAAAAGGATTTCATAACAGGAGCTGAAAAAAACAATGTTAATTCTAAAATAGCAGAGAAAATATTTAACTTAATTGTGCATTTTGCAGGATATGGGTTCAACCGTTGTGTTGTAGGTAGCACTCAGATAATTGATGGAGATACTGGTAAGTTATATACGGTTGAACAGTTGCTTAATCAAAAATATCCCAAGTGTACATTTGGATGTGATAAAGATTTAAAGATAAAAAAGGAAAAAATAATAAACATAATGAGTAATGGTGTTAAGGATGTATATAAGATTACAACGTCTTTAGGTAAACAAATAAGAGTAACGGCTAATCATCCTTTTCTTACTATAAAGGGATGGAGGAAAACAGAAGAACTTTCTATTTCAGAAAAAATTGCAATGCCAAGAAAAATTCCGTTTAAAGGTAAAGAAAAGATGCAATCCTATAAATTAATTGTCCTTGCAGGAATTTTATCGGAAGGTAATACCTGCCATCCCAGCGGTGTATATTACTATAATAATGATTCAGTTCAGGTTGGAGATTTTGTTGAAAATTCAAAGAAATTTGAAAACACTGAACCTAATATTACAACAAGAAGAGGTGGTAAATACGAAGTTTATGCCGGGACAGGGCAAGATGCAAAATTTAAAGCTAATCATGTTCCTTGGAATAAAAATATTTCTGGAGAAAATTGTACAAAACTTAAAGAGAGAAGAGTTCTTAAGAAATCCGGAGTAAGACTTTGGATAGAAGAATTAGGATTAGAATATAAAAAGTCTACTGAAAAGTTTATACCCCGCAAAATATTTACTTTGAATCAAGAAAGCATTTCTTTATTTTTAGGTAGGTTATGGACGGGAGATGGGTTTATCTTTTCAGAAAGAAATGCTATACCATTTTATTCTACTTCTTCAAAAACATTTGCATATCAATTGCAAAATCTCTTGCTCAGATTTGGTATTATAAGCAGGGTAGCAGAAAAATTATTTAAATATAATTATAAAAAGAAGAAATCATTTAAAACAGGTTTTGTTGTATATCTGCAAGGGAATGAGAGTATTAATATTTTCTTAAAGAAAATATCTCCATATATAGTGAATAGACAAAATGAAATAGAAAAATTAAGACTATATTATAGTAATGTAGCTACAAATAGAGAAAGTAAGGACGTAATTCCAGCTGGAGTAAAATTTATTGTAAGAAAGGAAAAAGATAGGCTGGGCTTATCCTGGAGAGAATTAGAAAGAAAATCTAACGTATCTATGAAAGAATTCTATGGAAAGATTAAATCTTATAAAAAAGGATTTAGAAGATCTACTATTAGTAAACTGGGTAAGTATTTAGAATCTCAAGAATTAATAAGATTTGCTACATCTGATGTTTACTGGGATAGCATAGAATCAATCGAATATGTTGGTAAAGAAGAAACATATGACTTAGAAATAGAGAATTTACATAATTTTGTTGCTGATGGTATTATTGTACATAACTCTCATTCTACTGCATATGCTATGATATCCTACCGTACAGCTTATCTTAAAGCCAATTTTTTAGAAGAATATATGACTGCATTATTATCATCCGAAATGGGGAATACTGATAAATTGGTTATTTATATTAATGATGCTAAGAAAAAAGGTATTGAAATTTTGCCTCCAGATGTTAATGAAAGTTTTTCTAGATTTACATTAGTTCAAGGTTCTGGAATAAGATTTGGATTAGCAGCAGTTAAAAATGTTGGAGAAACTGCTATTGATAGTATAATAGAAGCTAGAAAATTAGGTGGAAAATTCAAATCCTTATACGATTTTTGTGTTAGAGTAGATTTAAGATTAGTTAATAGAAAGGTTATAGAAAGTTTGATTAAATGTGGAGCATTTGATAGTTTTGGTAAATCTAAAGCAGGTTTAGTCTCAGCTTTGGATAGTGTTTTAGAGAAATCTGCATCTGTAAAAAAAGATAGAAGAAATGGACAACTTTCATTTTTTGATGCGGGGGACAAAAATATTTCCTTTGCAAGAGATGTAGAAAAAATAGAGGATATTCAAGAATGGCCTAAAAGCCAATTGTTATCTTTTGAAAAACAATTATTGGGATTTTATGTGACAGGACATCCATTAGATAAATATAAAGACGTAATAGAAAAATATACCAATATTAAAGTTAAATATCTTAAAGATAAGCCTGATTCTTTTCCTGTATCCATAGCAGGAATGATAGAAAAAGTAAAAAAATTGAGCACAAGAAAGCAACAAAAAATGGCTATATTAACTTTTGAGGATTTAACAGGCCGAATAGAAATAGTTTTATTCCCTAAAGTTTATAGTGGGGTTAGTGGAAATATCTCTCCAAATTTTATGGTTTTTATAAAAGGTAGAGTTTCTTATAGAAGAAAACAACCTCAGGTAATTGCTGAAGAAGTTACTCCGATAAACGAAGTTATAGAGAAGTATACTAAAAAAGTTATTTTAAAGTTAAATTTATCTAGTTTAAATAAAACAACATTGGAAAGCATAAAAAAAATAATAGAGGATAATTCAGGAACAGTTCCTTTATATATTGAGTTTAACGAGGAAAAAGAAAAGACAGTGCTTTTACCTGATGAAAAGTTGTATGTAAAGCCTAAAAAGGAACTATTTGATAGTCTTTATAGATTATTGAATAAGGACGAGGTGATTGTGAAGACGATTTAAAGCTTTGTTACAGGCTACAGGCTGCAAGCTGCAGGCTACCACCTAAAAATCTTCGATTAACGGGGCAGGCAAGTTTCAAGCTCCTTTGTAAAGACCTGTCTGCCGGCACAAAAAAATATAGTTTTTTCTTGACATAATAAATTATTGATGTTACTATAAGTATAATAAATAAAGTCAGTTAAGTTATTTTTTTGATATGTTTGATAATTAATATTTGATAGTTAAAAGATATTTTAGAAAGAGTTATTATATCTGTAAAATATATAATTATCACGAGAATTATATGTAAGAGACATAAAAGATATCCTATAAAGAGAAAGAAAGAGGATATCTTGATTAGATTTAATTATAGAAGATAAGGTTATAGTTGAAGTTAAGGCTGTAACAGGTAATATTGCCAGAGTATTTGAATTACAGGTATAATCAAAGATTATATCTGAAAATTATATCAGGAGGTATGTTATGACAAAGAAGGATATCGTGATGAAGATTTCATCTGAAATTGGGGTAAAGCAGGTGGAGGTAAAAGAAATAGTCCAGAAGACCTTGGATTCCATTATTGATGCTTTAAGTTCAATGGATAGAGTTGAATTAAGAAATTTTGGAGTTTTTAGCGTTAAACATCGTAAAGGTAGAAAAGGTAGAAATCCTCGCACAGGTGAAGAAGTGCCTGTTCCTCCTAAAGCCGTAGCTGTTTTTAAACCTGGTTTGTTAATGAAAGAAAAGGTAGAAAAAGCAGGCGAGATAGAAGAATCGACAGAGGACACTGAAGATTTTCAGGAAGATACTACTGCTGAAGATATTGATGAAAGTTCAGATTCCTCAGATGAAGGATTTTCTTTTATTTAAATGTTAAATGGTGGCAATAATTTTTATAAATAGAAATTGAATTATCCCCGCATCAAGATGTTTGGTGCGGGGAAGTTTTTTGTTTTGTCCGCCTTCGCAGAAAACCACGGGTTTACCCGTGGTTGAATGCGAAAGTTATGCTTCGGCGAGATGTTACCAAATGAAGGAGCCACCTAAATGTGTTGGCGGATAACCTCGGCGAAGACGGGTACATAGAGGTACTATGGGCTTGCCCCGTGAAATACAAAAGTATATTTCACAGGGCTTGCCCCGTGGGGTTCCATTATTTAAGAAGATTATTTATGAAAACTAAATTTCAATCTATTAGAGGAACATATGATATTTTGCCTAAAGATATTAGTATGTGGCAATACATGGAATCTATTTTAAGAAGTTTGATGGATAGATTTAATTATTCACAAATAAAAATACCCACTATTGAAAAAACAGAAGTGTTTACCAGAAGTATAGGTAAAGAAACTGATATTGTAAATAAAGAAATGTATACTTTTAAACATATTTCTGGTGATAGTATTAGTTTAAGGCCAGAGGGTACTGCTGGAGTAATACGTGCTTATATACAAAATAGTTTATATAAAAAAGAGAAATTTAGTAAGTTATATTATATAGGTTCGATGTTTAGAAAAGAAAGGCCACAAGCTGGAAGAAATAGAGAATTTCACCAATTTGGAGTTGAAGCTATAGGTTCTAACAGCCCTTATATAGATGCCGAAATTATTACTATATTAGACCTGTTTTTTAAAGAAATTGGATTAAGAAACTATGAATTAAAAATTAATAATTTAGGTTGTAATAAAGATAAAAACCGTATATCTAAAATCTTGAGGAAAGAGTTAGAACCATTTAAAGACCAGTTATGTAGTGATTGTAATAGACGTTTAAAACGGAATGTATTAAGAATCCTTGATTGTAAAAAAAGGAATTGTAAAAAAGTGGTTTCTAAGATACCTGAGATAAGTGAATTGGTATGTGATGATTGCAAAAAATACTATGATGATTTTAAGCATATTTTAGATACCTTGAATATTAAGTTTTCACATGATAATAGTATTGTAAGAGGTTTGGATTATTATACAGGGCCTGTATTTGAAATTACATGTAGGGGTATAGGAAGTCAGGATGCAATTGTTGCTGGAGGAAGATATGATAATTTAATTGAACAAATGGGAGGCCCTAAGATTGAGGCCGTAGGATTTGCTTTAGGTATTGAAAGGTTGTTTTTATGTTTAGAGGATATTCCGAAGGCAAAAGTAAAATTAGATATATTTATTGTTATAGTGGATAGCAAATTTTTTCAGATAGCATTTGAATTTTTATATGATTTAAGAAAAAACGGTATTACAGCAGATATGGATTATACAATACCTTCTATAAAAGGGCAGATGAAACAAGCGGATAAATTAGGCGCTAAGTTTGTAGTATTATTAGGGGTTGAAGAATTGAGGAATAAGAAAATGTCTATAAAAAATATGACTACCGGTGAACAATTTCAAGTGGGGATGGATAAGTTTATAGAGGAAGTGAAAAAATTAGTTAGGTAGTTGCAGGTTAGGAGGCTTAAAATTTATGTTACGCACACACACATGCGGGGAATTGAACTTAAGTAATGTAGGGAAAAATGTGATTTTATGCGGTTGGGTTAGTACTCGTCGTGATCACGGGAGTTTAATATTTTTGGACCTTAGAGATAGGTATGGTATTACTCAGATAGTAGTACATAAAAAAGAAAGTGGAAAAGATACATATAATATTACTAAGGGTATTAAATTAGAATCTGTTTTGAAAGTAAATGGAGAGGTTAGACAGCGTCCCGAAAATACTTATAATGAAGATATGTTTACAGGGAAAATAGAAGTTGCTGCAAGCAAAATTGATATTTTGAATGAGAGCAAGGAATTGCCTTTTGAGATAGAAAAAAGTGAGGATGTATCTCAAGATCTTCGATTTAAATATAGATATTTGGATTTGCGAAGGGATAAAGCTTTTAAAAGGTTAAAATTAAGACATAGTGTTTTCACTTTAATCAGAGAATATTTGTCAAAACAGGGTTTTTTGGAATTAGATACACCTTTGCTTACAAAATCTACTCCTGAGGGAGCAAGAGATTTTTTAGTTCCGAGCCGAATTATGAAAGGTAAATTTTACGCTTTGCCACAATCCCCGCAATTATTTAAGCAGATTTATATGGTGGCTGGTGTAGATAAGTATTTTCAGATTGCACGTTGTTTCAGGGATGAAGATTTAAGAGCTGATAGACAACCTGAATTTACTCAGCTTGATATAGAATGTAGTTTTATTAATGAACAGGATATAATAAACTTAGTGGAATCATTGTTTAAATATATCTTCGATGAAATATTAGGGATAAACCTACAAATTCCTTTTCCACGTTTATCTTATAAAGAAGTTCTTGAAAAATATAACACTGATAAGCCTAATTTAAGTAAAAGAGAAGGTGAGTTTAAATTTATATGGATATTAGATTTTCCCATGTTTAAATATAATGATGAAGAAAAAGTATGGGAGTTAGAACACCATCCTTTTACTACTCCCAAAATTGATGATTTTAGTATGTTAGAGGAAAATAAATCTTCTGTTTTAGCGAGGTCGTATGATTTAGTAGTTAATGGAGTAGAACTTGGCAGTGGAAGTATAAGAATACATCAACGTAAATTGCAGGAGAAAATTTTTGAGTTAATAGGTTTAAAAAGAGAGGAATATGAGAGTAAATTTGGATTTTTGTTAGATGCATTAGATTTAGGAGCTCCTCCTCATGGCGGGATAGCTTTTGGATTAGATAGGCTAATTGCTATTATGTCTGGTTGTGAAAGTATAAGAGAGATTATTCCTTTTCCTAAAACTCAAGCAGGTGTATGTCAGTTAACTGATGCCCCTGCTGAAGTTTCTGATAAACAGTTAAAGGATTTGGAATTAAAATGTAAAAGTAAAGAGAATTTACCCTTTGTTTAAACGAGGGATATACAAGCTGCAGGATGCAAGATAAAGTAGCTCATAGCTCATAGCTCTTAGCTCATAGTAAAGAAAGAAACAAGATACAAAATACAAGATACAATAAACAACAAATTTCTAATTGACCTAATTGACCTAATTGACCTAAAACAAGTAGGAAGTAACAAGTAGCAAGACATAGGACATAGGACGTAGGAC
>JAGYNU010000044.1 GCA_018399975.1 Candidatus Omnitrophota bacterium | reverse complement strand
ACAAATCATTAACTTATAAAAATTTGTTTTATAAGTTTTACCATCATCTGCAGTATGTTCCATTTTGGAACATACTGATCTTTTGTCTAACTCTTTAGATTCAAATATGTTAGATAAATGTTTTGTAATAGCAGGACGTTTTGTTCCAAATAATTCTGATATCTGTTTTTGTGTAAGCCAGACTGTTTCTTTATCCAGCATTACTTTAACTTTATTCTGATATACTATTATTTGACTATTACTTATCTTAGATTTCATTTTCCCTTACACTTAAATATTTTTTAAATTTTTTTCTCTCAGCTGGGTTTATCCTTTTTTGACATTGGACGTAGAACATCGGAATTAGAACATCTTTTATTTTACTACTTCCCGCCTCTATTTCAAGCAAAAACCCATTAACCCAGATTCCACAACCTACGCGGTTGAACTTTTTATTTCTGAAACCAATTTCACAACCTACGCGGTTGAACTTTTTGGTTATTCGAGGAATAGGTCTTTCATTTTTTTTAAATCACGTTGATAATCTATTCTATCTTCTGTAAATTCTTTATATTCTTTTGCATCAATATCTAAAACTTCATCGAAATTACAAACTTTTATAGAATTATTAGCAACTCCGGTATATTCTTTATAAGAGGAATATTTCCAATCTTCTGGATTATCTATCAGATAGGAAGTCGACGGATTTAAGTGGATGTAACGTGACATATGCAACAAGTCTCTATCTGTTTCTACTAATATCTTCTTAGTTCGTCCTTCCCATAAAGGTCCTTTTCTTCCGTGTTTTTTGTTAAAATAGCGAGTGTAACTATTGAGCAATATATTTATAAAATCCGGAATTCCGTTATCTGTTAATTGTCTTAACAGAAAATGAAAATGTGTAGGCATAAAACAGTAAGCAATGATTTCTATTGTCTTTTTTCTTTTTGAATTAATAAGTTTTTCAAAATCTTGTTTGTAATTTTTTTGTTTGCTAAAAACAGAAAAACTTTCAAGACTCTTGCTCTGATAAAACAATGATGTTTCTAACATTCTATCGAATTCCGAATTATCATTGAAAATTTTATATCCTGCAATGCTTTTGTTTAAAACATGATATACATACCCATTAACCGATATCATAACATCACCCCCCTTAGAACCGATTTCACAACCTACGCGGTTGAATTTTTTGGTAATTTTTATACAAATAATTAAAAACCGTCTTGACAAATATGTCAAAATGTGCTATGTTTATGTTGCCTTGAGAAGAATTTCAAGGTCATCAATTGCCCGTTGAAAAAGACGGGCTTTTTTATTTTATACGTTCTATATACTTTCTTAATTTCTTTATATCTATATACTTATTACAACTATCTATAAGTTCTTTAGATATATGATATCTTGATGATACTACGATTACTCTTTTACCTGCTTTTTTCAATCGTTTTACCAATGAATCAAAATCACTATCACCGGAAATCAATATTAAAGTATCATACTTACTTAATAAATCCAATGCATCTATGGCTATTTCAACATCAAAATTAGCTTTTCTTAAATCACCTTTTTCTATATTAAGTTGAGATATGATTTTTAAAGGTTTTGTTATGAGTTTGTATCCTGTTTTCTTTAAAACAGTAAAAAAATTATCCTGTTTTTCATCATCAAAACGCGGACAATAATGGCGAATTCCTATCAAATCTGCATTTTTTTTGAAATATTTATATAGCTTTTTATAATCAACCCACCAACCTAAATCTTTTACTGAATTCTCAAGATTAGCAGCATCTATAAAAACATAAGTTGAACCTTTTACATATTTTTTATCATTTTTATCTTACAAAATACTTTATCTCAACTACGCTTTTAATTTCTTTATCGATACTTGAAGTATCGTTTATACCGTAATTGGAAACTTTTGTCGAATGAAGCGGTGTTATCTGAAATATTCCTACACGAACAGAAGCTATAGGTCCTAATCTAAAATTTCCTTTTTCGGCAATTGTTTTTGCTCTTTCTTTTGCATTAGCAGTTGCTCTGCCTATCATTTCTACCTTTAAATCATCAAGTTTAGTATAGACATATTTAGGATCGGATACAAACATTTTAACTCCATCATCTAAAAGTTGTGATATTTCTTCTGCTAATTTTGATATCTGTTCTACATCATTGGATTCTATTTTAAAATTCTGCTTTAATATATACTTAACAAATTCATCAGTAGAATAACCTCTTTCGTTTATCTTGTATTCTTCATCTATATTAGCAGAATAAAATTCAATAGAATTATCAGGAATACCAAAAGTTTTTAGGAAATTTTTAACTTTATCTTTGGATGTGGTTAAATTTTTATAACACAATTTCAAATCAGCATCTTCTTCGACAATTTTAGCCTCAAATATTGCTAAGTCAGATTTTATCTCTTGTTTAGCAAATCCTTTTACTCTTACGTACCCTTTATTCTTGATATCTATTGCTGTGTTAGAAAGAATTTTTGCTACTATGATAAAAGATAGCCCTATAATTAAAGCTACCACCACAAAAATTAAAGTTTTTTTCATACTTCCACCTCCTTTTTTGAAAATTATTGTTTATAAAAACAAAAAAACCTTCACAGCTAACCTGCGAAGGTTTTACTTATTTAAAGTCCGGGATTTACCCCTTCAAACACGGGACTTGTACTCTTTTTCAATTAAATATTAGCATATTTATTACTATTAGTCAGTACTTTTACATTCCTTATTTTTTCTTTCGGCACCAATGCCTTATGGCAAAAACATTAAACTGTTATTCTTTTATCTTCTGCCTGGCTTTTTCTAAGTTCTCGGGGAAATCACCTTTTTTAAAGGAAGTTTCCCATTCTTTCATAACTATCCATCCTCCAAAGCGAACTAGATGATTTCTCCATCTTCTATACCATATCCTCCATCCCCGTTTTATATTATGCAAAAAGAAAACTATTGCCGGAAAATGAAATATATTCCAAACTATAGAAAAAACATACTTGAATTTATAAAAACCACCCATAATCTTTTTTAAAGCGTTTTGCAACTGAACAGCAGTTAAAGGCTCATCAGGCTCAAATAATGGAAAATTACCATCATAGTATTGCCATCCTATATCTTCAATCGGATAAATTCTATTTTCTTGTTTGAGTCTATGTGTTAATTCGGTGCCCGGTAAAGGAACAGGAAGAAGAATTTGGACTGTATCTACTTTTGATTCTTTTATAAATTTTCTGTAACGTTTTATCCTTTCTTCGACGGACATTTTAAAATCCACATTTTCTCTTAAAGGATAACCAAATATAAACATACCATGAACCAAAAACCCAAAATTATGGAATGTTCTTGCTAAAGACACCATATTTTCTGTTTTTATATGTTTATTCATAGCTTCTAATTCTTCTTTAATGGGTGATTCAAAGCCTATGGCTACAGTATTAATGCCTGCCTTACGCATTGCAGAAAGCAATTCATGATCTTTGGCTTTATCCAATCTTATCTGTACAACGAAGTCCAGTCTTTTTTCGACATCTTTTTGATATTTCTCAAGCATATTACAGAATCTTATAGTTTCTTTTCTCTGCTGCCCAAAAAGGTCATCTATTATAAAAAAATGTCTGGCGTCTTTAATTTCTAAAAGTTTACTGATAGTTTCCAGTAAACGTTCGGGGGTTGCATATCTTGGTCTACCTTTAACAGTACAAAATTCACAATTCATGCCACAACCTCTTATTCTGCCCACAGGATACATTTTTATCTTAGCATAACGGACTAAAGAAAAATCAGGCAAAGGAAACTTATCGAAATCTTCTATAAGTTCTCTGTCTGGTGTCTCGATAATATCTCCATCTTTTTTATAAGCAATACCTTTAACTTTATTCTCCCCTTCACCTTTTTCTAAGGTTCTTAATAATTCTTTTATAGTTTTTTCGCCTTCCCCTTTAACTATATAATCGATTGAAGAATTTAAAGCTTCTTTTATATTATCTTCTACAAAATGCTGACCTCCGGCAATTGTTATCGCACCTTTACTCTTATAGAAACTGGCTATCTTATATAATCTGGGGATGGTAGAAGTAAGACCTCCATACAACCCTACTACATCAGCAGGCCTTTGGTCTTGCAAAAACTCATGGTTTGCTTTACCTGCTTCGGCTACCGGGCCGTATCTTCTAAGATTGTTTTCATCGATTATCTCGACATCCCACTTTTCCATTTTATTAGCCACGCTGGCAACACATACAGGGCCTAAAGCTGTAGTTCCTTTAGCTACACGAGAGTAAATATTAAACTCGGGATAACCTGGAATTATAATCCTTAATCTGTATCTTTTCTTTGTTTTATCTAACATAATTACAATAATTATAAAATTAAGTTCTTAATGAATATACATATTTATATTACACCTAAAGACCTTAAAGTTCAAGTTATTAATCTTATTTTGATATTACTATTTTAGCAGTAACCTTGAAAAAGTAAATTGGCAAGTAGAAACATTATCATCATATTCCTGAAATATGTTTACGTATTTATATACTACATTTTCTCTAACATAAAACAGTCAGTGCAAAACAAAACCGAATATATCAAAATCTCTTTTTTTTAGTTTTTTTGTTTATGTTTTTATTCAAAAACTTACTTAATTCCAAATACCTATAGATGTAATTCCTTGAATATAACCACTTATTACAAATATGATGTATAAAAGAACGAGAATTCCACCAGCCCAACGAGGGATTTTTTTAGTCATCATAAAAAAACAAACAATAACAGTTGTAATAAAACACAAAGGAAGATAAAACCTAAATACCTGGGCATCTACAGTAACAGGTTTTACTAATGTTATAATACCTGCATTAAATAAGAAAAAAGCAAGAATAGAACCAACTACATTTCCGAAACTTATTTCAGGCCTCCCTTTTATTGCTGCAGGAAGTTCTCTTGCCAGTTCCTCAATGCTTATCAGAAAAGCAAGAATTGTCATTCCAAAAACAGTATCAGAAAACCCAAAACGGGCAATGATAGTTTTTGAACTGATAACTAACATTTCACTCCCAACAATAATAGCAATAATCGATATAATAAGAAGGCCAAACGCTTTCCATTTATTTAAACTTTCAGCTTCTTCAAGAGTTTCTGCAACTTCCCCAGTAGGTTTAATGTCAAGGCCTTTCTTGCTTAATAGAAGAAGGTAAAAAACTGATAGTATAAAACTAATAAGTAAAATTATACCATCTATTCTTGTAAGCTGACCGTCGATGCTTAATATACCCAAAAGTGCTACAGCCAAAATAGGTACGATAAGAATTTGCTTTGGTACTTGTTTGAATTTCATTGGAACAAATAGTGCTGTTATTCCAAATGCAAAAGCAATTGCAACCATGGTAGCGCCAATGATAGAACCCAGAGCAATTCCTGCTACCCCTTCGAAACTTCCCACAGCACCGACAGCAAGGTTTTCGGGGTCAAAACCGATAAAAATAACACTTATAAGAAAAGCAGAAATTCCAAAACCCAAAGATGTTCCTACTACACCTTTAACGAGTTTTTCGGCAAAATATATAACCAGTCCAAGTCCTAATATAAATAATGTCATAGAAATAGTTAGATTCATCCCCCCCCTTTGAAATAATATATTTTTTACTTTTATGTTATCGGTTTATTTCATGTTCAATTCTAACACTTCTTGAAATTTCTGAACAAAAATATACTTATCGATTTCTAATAGTATTATTATAGTATCAGAGTTGTCTAAAAAACTTTTTAAATTCGGGAATCTTTTTAAATATATTTTTCGAATTTCTTTATTTAACCTTTCTTGTGATTTTATAAACTTTCCAGTAACTGTCAGAGCAACAGCATCTTCGAAATCTTTAGTATTATTTTTTCTACTATCTATAATCATCGAAACATAAGGATATTTTAAAATATTTTCATATTTGTGAGTATGTTTTTTAGTAGCAAAAAATATATACTTAAGGTCTTCAGTAAAAGCATAAGCTACCAAATTACTATAAGGATATATTTTTCCTCTTGTAGAAATAACGCTTAATTTCTGTGCATCTAATAATGTTTTTATTTTATTGGCTAATGTAAAACTTTTTGTATTCATATTATGTTACTTTACGAAAAATAGGATATTAGGCATTAAATCTCCAAATTAGAAAAGTTCAGTTAGTAAATAAAATATTTAATATAACTAAAATTTAGCAGTTTTTGGATTAAAACCATATTTATTTTCATCAGGATAGCTGTCTTTTATAAAGAAAATAAACAATATTACAATACCTATTACAGGTATTATACCTATAAGCTACCACCATCCACTGTGATTAGTATCATGTAATCTGCGTATAGAAACTGCTATACCTGGAATTATTATAGCTATATTATAAAAAAAGAATAATATAAATACAAGTGGCAGTATATTTCTAAAGAATAAGAATACAGATATAGCACCTAAAAGACCCAAAAACATTACAATCAAAGTTATAATAAAATTAGCAAAAAAGAATACCCAGTATTCTTTCCTCTGTGACCTTCCTGTAAATTCAGCATATCTTCTCCATATTTTCTCCATATTTTCAAATACCAGTATAAAAAACTTTTGTTTTTCATTTTGCTGTGCCTTAGAATTTATAAACTAAAATCTGCTATATTGTATTTATTGTTTTCAAAAGCATTAGCTTCATCAAAAACTAATCTAATATTTTGTCCTTTTTTTAATTCGATATCTTTTCTTTTGATTGATACTTCAATGAAATTTCCTTTAACTAAAGCTTTCTGCTTGTCTAAATATTGCCAACTTAAATCTGCTATATTCCATAAGTAGAATTTATAGCTAACTTCAGGAACCATATTTTTAATACTACTTTTCTGATAAGTAGCTCTAAATCCAGTATCAATTCTAATCTTATAATCAGCTCCAATTCTTGTATCTTTTTCTTTGATTCTTCTTTCTTCTGTTTTATCTCGATTTACGTGTATGATACTGCCATCATACCCAGTGTTTTATCATTATCTATATCTAAATATATTGTTCCAAGGCTTCCTGTAGCTTTGGCTTTAGCAAAAAGTTTTTTCCACCCAACCGCTAATTCTATAAAAAAATATATAAACTTATCATCAGAGTTAAATTTTAAAGTTTTTAAATCGCAGAATTTCGGATTAGAAATATCATTTATTTCATCTTTTATTAATAAACATTTGCTTTTAAACATATCTAAATTTATATCTGTTTTAACATTTTTTTTCTACATCAGATTCTTTTAACCATGCCTGTTTGATTTTCCCAAAGTGTGTTTTAACTAAATACCAGTTTCCTTCTTTTTTAATAACTTCAAGTTCGTATTCTTTGCCGACCCAAACTATACTCTTACCATTTATAGAATCATAGAGGTTTGTTTCTTTATTTGTTTTAATACATTCTTGAGAGTAAGAAAATTCAACAAATAATAAGATTAGAAAAAACAAGAAAAAGAATATAGCAGTAATTTTTTTTAAATTTACTATGTTTTCCATAAATTTTCTTCCCTTAATAAAAATTTTCCTTGACATAAATTTCTATCTCTTGCGTTCGCTTAAAAGAACAATATCTTTTAATTGATTTTCATCTTTAGCGTGCAGCCATGTTTTCTCAAAATGGGGATTTTGAACTATATGAGCTATAGCAGAAAGCGCCTTCAAATGGAATGTTCTTTCATCTTTTGTCCCAAATAAAACAAAAACAGCTTTTATGCTATTATTTTCACTTGTAAATTCAATTCCTTTTTTACATCTAACTACAACTAATTTGAATCTATTTGACCCCGGTATTATTATATGTGGTATAGCTACAAACGGAGTAATAGCAGTAGACCCTTGTTTTTCTCTTTCCTTAAAAAGTTCGATAATCTCTTTCTTATCAAGGCCTATTTTATCTGTAACTTCTTCTGACAAAACATCTAAAAAATCATCAAGTTTTATTTTTTCTTTAAAATCTAAAATTATGCTTTGTTCAACAAGTTCATGAAATCTATCTATAATTATTTCATCCCTGGAAATAACAACAGTTTTCAGTTCTTCCTCAAGTTTATTATCTGTTATATCCCGATTGACAATTCTTTCAACAAGATTAAGAAGAGCAAATCCAATTTTATGTCTTTTCCTTCCATATACAAAATAGACCATAAGTGAAAGAAACAAAAGTGAAAGGCTTATCTCAATAGCAACCAGACCCATATCTATAATAAGAAAAATAAAAAGAATTATACATAATATATTAGTCCATGGATAGAAAGGTACTTTAAACGACGGTTTATAATTCTGCACTTTTCCTTCTCTGAGAATAATAACTGCTATATTAGTAAGGACATATAAGGTTAAAATAACTACTGAACCTAATTTAACAAGATCAACGAGGTCAAGTAGCAAACAAATAAATATAAAAAGACCTGTAATAGTTATTGCTATTACAGGTGTTTTTTTTCTTTTTGTAAGTTTGCTTATAACCGGAGGTAAAAGATTATCTTTACTTAATGCCATAGGATATCTTGATGCCGATATGATACCTGCATTAGCTGTAGTTATAAAAGCAAGCAAAGCGCCAATCGAAATTAAAACGTATCCTAATTTGCCGAATAATATTTTTCCTGTATCGGCTATAGGAGTAAGTGACCCTATCAATTGATTTCCCGGGAGAACACCTATAACAACTATCAATATTGCGGCGTAAATAAGTGTAACAACAAATACTGAAAATATCATACCGCGAGGTATATTTTTGGTAGGATTTTTTACTTCTCCGGAAACACTGGCTATATTTAAAAGGCCCCCAAACGATATAAACACAAAACCAGAAGTAACCAGTACCTTATTAAGCCCACTTGGTAGTAAAGGAGTAAAATTGCTTTCAGACAATTTGGGGAATCCGCCTATAATTAAAAATAACATTATACCCAAAAGACACAAAACAAGAAATACTTCAAACTTTGCGGCCTCTTTGACCCCCAGAATATTTAAGACTACGAAAAACATACAGATAAAAAAAGAAGATATTAAAATAGGAATCCCAAACGATAAATACAATATCTCTGCTATACCAAAAACGGCAAAAGCTGATTTTAGGCAAAGAGCTGTCCAGCTTAAAAAAGAGGAAACCGTTCCAACCAGAGGGCCCAAACTCCTTGTGATAAAAAAATAATCCCCCCCTGCTTTTGGCATGGCAGTTGCAAGTTCTATTATGCTT
>JAGYNU010000043.1 GCA_018399975.1 Candidatus Omnitrophota bacterium | reverse complement strand
CTATATTTTGCATATCTACCACGTTTTGAGTTACGGGGGTAGTTAATCTGAAATGAGGAACATCTACAGATATACCAAGTCTGTATATTAAATCTCCGTTTGCCTCTATATCATATAATCTATGCATAGACTCCTCTACTTCGGAAATTCTATAACCAAACCATTCTCTAAAAAATTCACCGTGTTTAGATTTATCATACTTTTCCCCTATGACATATTCTTCTAAAAACGCAGGCAATTTTTCTGCTAATTCGGTTATATGTGTATTTAGTTTTTCCGATATTTTTTCCTTATCATTTTCTTCTACCCAAGCATAGAATTCTCCCATATTATCAAAAGGCACAGAATTTAAGTCTACCTCACTTATATAGTCTCCAAATGTATCTAATATGACTCCACTATCTTTTAAATTATCAGAAATAAAATAAGGGATTACAGATGCCATAAGCATTTTCTTCTTGTTGTCTGTATTTAATTCTGATCTATTATCCAATAACGCTTTAATCTCACCTAAATCCAACGATTCTGCTTCTATATCTTCATCTAAAACAAGTTTAGTTAACCTGGACACCAAAAATCTATCTAACTCGGAATTTTCTATATTAATCGAGTCCTTCCCGAAAACATCCTTTAAATAATTCTGTATTTCCTTAGCCTTATGAACTATTTCAAGGACAGAATCATCCTGCATATCCAAATTAGAATTGCCCCCAAAATATTCATCCTTATATACAAAAACTTCTCCCTTAGATCCCAAAAGTTCCTTAGAACCACTATGAAAAGCTGTTTTGCCTTCTGTGTTTAAAGGTGCTATTTTATATAATTCTCCTACAACTCTTTTTATCAAACTCTCGTTTATATTATCTTCAGTGAAAATATCCGCATACAACTGAACCCATTCGTCCATTGATTTATCATCTAAACTTAAACCCTGTTCTTCATATATCGAAGTAAGTATATCCCGAACTTCTCCTTCTAATTCACCTCTTCCGGAACCGCTTAAATAATCTAACAGAAAATATGCTTCATCTACTTTGCTTTTTGACTCAGAAGATAATTTAAAACTTCTAAAGTCTTCTATAGCCTCGTTAATTGTTTCTCTATCAACGTCTTCTCCGGAAACTACTTTAGCTATTTCTATAAGAGCTGCATTAGAAATTTCTGTATCCGGATTATTTTCTTTAAAATCTTCATATTGAGAAACTGCTAAAGAAAGCAGAGCTACATCATTTTCATTATTCTGCAAATCCAGTTCTCTATCTAATGCAACTTCTACTAACGGTTTTAATCTTACCATATTTTTAAGATTCTCTATTATTTCTCTTTCCGTAACTGCCTCGATACCATATAGCTTTGTTACATAAAAACCTATTTCTCCTGCTTCCTGCGGATCCAAAGGATTTACAGCAACATTCTGCCTTAAATATATCTCTCTTGTAGGTATAAGAGAAATTTGATTGTTCTGTAATACTTTGGTTAAACTGTAATCTTCAGGAGGATTCTCAGGGTCAGGGTCAGAAAAATTGAATGCTTTTTCAATAGCACTTTTTACTGCTTCTCTTTGCTTATCATACTGATCATCATTTAAATTTTTATAAGGCGCAACCCATTCATTCTCGTAATTGGCCAGTATTTCATGACCGAAATATTTAGTAATAATCTCAGAAGCTATATTCTTGAAATCTTCATTATCTTTTACCGCTTCTGCTAATTTAATAAATGCCTGTTTTTGTTTATCATACTGCCATGTTTTCTTATAGACTGTAAAAAGTAATGCCTGAGCTTTCACTTCTTTTTCTGTATCTATCCCACCCGATATTACCGATCCTAAAGCTTCTTCTGCTTTAGTATAATATTTATCGGCCACTTCATTATAATGCTGAAATGCAAACATAGCGCTTTCGTCCGGCGTAAAAGCAGCTTGCCTTATTTGTTCAACTTTATCGATATAGGCTTCAGCCTTTTCTAAACCTTCCTTTTCTCCTACATCTGGAGTTTCAAATATGTTCTTCATAGTCTGTTTAGTCTGTTCTATTCTTACCTGCATAAAGAGAGGGAATAACAAGTAGTTTATACTCTCCTCAGAATTAAGTCTGTAATCTTTTCCTTTACCTGCTTCATATTCCTCCCATTTCATTAACCCCTCGTTTGCTTTTTTATCGCCTTTAAGAACCTCAGCAATAAGGTTATAATCTGCTATAGCTAAAGCTTTACCTTCACCTAACATTTGGTTAGTTTTATCAAATATCTTATCTATGTCCTCATTTGTTAATTTTCCATCTTCAGTCTTTCCATTAATCAAATCCTTTATCTCTTGTTTATTTAACCCAGACGCCTTAGAACCAATTTCAGTTTCCCACTTAGTTTTAGCTCTTTCTGTATCTATACCGTTCTTTTCAAGATACCCTATTAACTCATCATAATCCACCTTGGTTATCATAGCATCTAAAACCTCATTCTCATCTTCTTCAAAACTAAGTTTATTATTGTTTAACTTATCCAGTACTTCTCTAAATTGAGGACTAACATCTTCTCCAAATCCCAAATTAAATAATGAGGCAAGAACATGTTTATCTCTTAAATTCAATTCTAAAGGAGTAACATTGCTATCGTTTCCAAAATATAATGCATTCCACATACCCATAAGAGATAAACCCTGACCTAAACTAAAATAAGTCGGAGATACCCAATTTCTATCGGGATTAATAGAATCTTTAAATCCATACTCACCCTGCATCTGAGGATATGCTAATGACATATAACGCAACCCGTCATAGCTTATCATAGGGGCAAACTGCATAGAACCGGCTATTGCATTAGCAGAAACCGTTCCCTCGTAATAAGGATCCCCCTCACCATCAGTACCAGCTGGCGGAATAGACATTATCATTGTATAGTAACTTGGCAAGGCTGCAGAAGGAGAAATAGCCCATGAATGCCAGTTATAAGAATGATAATTTTCAGACTGGGCTACAGCCGTAGCCTGCTGGTTATACAATGCTTTTATAGCATTCTGAAAATTATTAAGAGGTATTTCACCTCCGCCATCAAGATTTTCTGTTCTGCTTAAAAACATTAAAGGTATAAAAAGCTGAGGATATTGATATTGAAACATCGAATTCTCAAAAGTATATATAAAATCTACTCCGGAAGCTCCTGAATCTTTTTTTCTTATTATTTCATTAAAATCTTTTACTAAATCGCTAACTAATTCACTATTATTCTCCTGGGCACTTCCAATCGCTATAAGATAACAAAGTATATATTCATTGTAAAAATCAACATCGCCCGCTGTCAATCCTCTTTCATCTGTCCAACCAAAATTTAAATGAGAATCAGCGAGACCCTTAAATCCCTCATTATCAACTTCTTGTCTAATTGCATCCAATTCAATTGAATTTATGAAAGTATTAATCTTATTTACAACTTCAGAATCAACACCATCCCAGTTTCTGTACGCTATTAACGCTGCTACTGTAAGGTAGGTATCTATTAAAGAAACCTCGGCATTTCCTGCTCTTTCATCCGTCTGAGGCCTATAATAATGATATAAAAGACCGAATTGGCCCTGAGCATTCAAATCGCTAGGGTCATTGGGATCGTCATGTATAAAATCAACGATCGCCTGTACTATATGATTAGCCTTATCCTTAGAAATTTGTCCCTTTTCTGCACCTATTAACGCCGCCATAGCCAAAAATCCGGTAGTCCCCATACTATTATCGGTCCCACCTAAAGCATCTGCCATAATACCGGTAGAAATATCCCTTAATTCAACAAAATAATTTATTATTTCATCGATGGCCCTGTTAAAAAAATCAGATGAATTCTCACCTACAGGTACAGTCGGATTAGGATTTCCTAATAATTCGCCTAATATACTTTTTACGGCAGGGCTTAAGACTAACATTCTCTTTTGTTGTTCTGCAGTAAAAGGTTTATTCTCAGAAAAAACATTATAAGAAGTTTTCCCCGCAGATTTAATAGCATTTGCTCCTGCCTCAGGCGTCCCTACCGAAATAGCATCATAAGGTAAAAATTTCTCTTTAGATAAAATAAACTTTACTATCTGCTCCTGGGAAGCTCCTGATAAAGGTAAATATTTTGTATAATAAAACCAGTAATTAATCTCAAGAGGATCATTAATATCTATTACATCACGCGAACCTGTAGATGGCCATATAGTATCCTCCAAGAAGTCTTTCATAAATGCTCCTCCTGCCACCATCTCTAATATTTCATCAGGAGCACCTCCGTGAGCCAATTCATACCACGGCCAATCCCAATTTGAAACATCTTCATCATTTGAACTTCTCCCATCATGTGACCTGAAATCTACTAACTGATATTTCATATTTCCGCCAACTCTTTTTGCTATTTCTTCAATCAACAAACCCCTTTGTTGGACAGTGCCCATTAAACTTTTGCGCTCAGAAAAAGTATCTGCTATAAACTCGATACCTTTAACATCTGCTATTTCATTCCAGTATTCAAAAGCAAGGACATCTTTATAAGATTTTAAATCCAATTCCCTCTGTAAACCATCTTCTAAAAGAACCCTGATAGCTAACTTCTTTTTTTCATCAGTTAAACTCTCAGTATAAGAAATAAACTCATCCCTCGTTTTCTCAGAGAAAACACTAACCATCTGATTATATGATTCTGTATCTCTACTTACATCATCCTCCGGAATCTCAGAATATTCTGACCGTAATTCCTCAAATGTATCTAACACATCGGCTTTGGTAACAACGTCTTTCCCCGTTCTTTCTTGAGTTCTCAATATTATGCCACCCAGTATGCCTTCATCTTTTATATTCCAATAATCCAAACTTAAATCCCTCCAGATAAGTTGTTTTGCCTCAGGGGCAACAACCGACCAATTTTCAAGTATCTGTCTGGTTTCATCTGTAGATAGCAATTTATTGATATACTGAACTTCTGGAATAGTCCAACTATTAATAGAAAACATTTCTAAAAAAACATTTTTTTTCTTTTCAGTATCAAGAATTGCATCTTGTCCTTCATCCCCAAAATTTAATTTTATATTTTCAAACGCAATACTTGTTCCTTCAGGTATCGAAAGTGGCATATTATCTGTTATTGCTGCAATCCTTATACCTAATTCTATGTCCCTAATATTGCTTAAATCAAATCCCTCTGGAAGATTCTCTCTTATTTCATCCATATCTATGCTTATAGAATTCTCCCCCTGTTTCACATCATCTAAAACTACCTCTACTACCCTCTTTCCGTCACCTTCTCCGCTTATCAGTTTAACAACTAAATTTGGTGTCCATTCCTCATGAAAACCTTCAAGACTAAAATCGAAATTTATGCTTTCTACTCTTCTAAAATCCCTAGCAACAGATTTAACAGCTGCATCTAACATGTAATCTATATTATCTCCTAACACTATCTCCCCTGAATTAACCTTAGAAACTAAATTAACTTCTTTATCTATATTTACATACACACCTTCTTCGTTATAATTACTTTCCTTTATCAGCTCTACAAAATCTTTATAATCTACCGACCCTTCCTCTTCTATGTTAACTATATCTTTAAATGATAAAATCCGTCCTTCTAACATTTCATCAATATCAATCTCTTCTCCTAATTCAGATATAATATTTTCAACTTCTTCTCTCCAATTAGCATTCTGACTTTCATTCTCAATATCCGGTTCATTTATATATTCACTAATCTCATCTAATTCACTTTCAATAACTTTTTTAAAAAAATCATTTAATTTTTTAGTTCGACTTTCAACTTCAGATTCATCTTTATCTGTCCCTAATGAAATTATTGCTAATTGAGAACTATTGCCTGTAATATGAGGAAAAACAACTACACGTTCCTGCCAATCATTGTCATTTGATACATTAAACAAAACCCCTTTTATCTCATCATATAAAGTGATTTCCTTTATACCATCGATATCTAAACTTTCGGGATCTGCTGATAATAGCTCTTCATTAAGATTTAAAAGACTCTCTAAAATTTTCTGTTGGGAAAAAATACTATCTGTATTTATTCCTCTATAGCTAACTTGATGCCATTTTCTCCCAAAACCTAACAATCCGTAACTCTGCCAGGCATCACTGTATTCAATTTCTGAAGTAATAGGTGAAGTTAAAATATCCAAAATATTACCTTCAAACCCTTTACCCAAATCCTGAAGTTCCTGGTTTATATCAAATAACTCCGTTTGTTCGACTGAAGATAAAACATCACTATCGCTACATGCTGTTAAAGAAATATCAGGAGAAGAAAATCCATCTAATACAGGCATGGAATCCTCTTGGAATTCGAAAGAAGAAAAATTTGTTTCTAACAAACTACTTTCTGCTCCTATTATAAGCAAACACAGAAAAAATATTATCAAAGGAAAGATACAGATAATCTTACTAAATTTCATTACTATCCTCCATTTTTAAAAGTCTTTAAAAAGATATCCATTAAAGTAGCTGCGCTTAATTTGCTTTATAGAACACAGCTACTTTAAATAATTGTCATCATTTTACCAAATACCGTTTAAGTTCAAACCGTCACCTAACCCATCAGGACTGATAGGAACTGATACAGTATCGTTATCTTCAGTATCCGAACATGAATCAAAATTAACATTATCATCGAAAGCAAAAGTATTTTCTCCCGACACAGCAAGAGCATCTGCTACAGGGCCAACCTGCGGCAGTGGTGGATAAAATTTCTCTAATGCCTCTCTTGACGGATCAGGCAATGATAATAAAACTTTGTTTAAATTAACAAACCCGGGTTTTAAATCATCTATAGCATCTATTATATTGTTCTTAGTTTGCTCTAAATTTGTAGGGTCTAATTTACTCTCAAAACTCCTCAATATTCCTAAATCAAAATCCACTAAAGGCGAAAAAGACCTGTCTTTTGTTAATGCATCTCTTATATCTTTTCTAACATTGATATGCTCTTTAACAAAATCCATTCCCTTAACATAAAGAACCTGGCTCCAGAAAGTATATATACCGGATTGGCTACCCGAAGTTAAATCTATTTCAAAATTTTCCTGCGGACTTAAATAGCTACTGACAACGTCCGCTAATCCCTCATCAATACCTTTTTGAATAATATCTTTAGCTGTTTGAAGTGCTTCATCAAAATTTCCTTCCTCTATGTTAAAATATTTAGGTTTAGAAAGTATTTCTGCAATCATATTAACTTGCCCACTGTAAACTCTTCTTCCAATTGTGCTATTTATATCAAAATCTTCACCTAATACCTTTTGCCATAAAGTATTTATTTTAGAAATTAAAGACTCGGAATTCTCTCCTCCGGGCAATAAATTCATTAGCTTTTCTAACGGTTTACTAACTCCATAATCTTTAAAATCTACAGCTTTTGAAGCCCAGGAATTAAGAAAATTCCTTGCTTCTTCACCATCATTATCATCCATTGTTATTGGTAAATCAATACCAAAAGCAGACTTAAGAGGATCTTGCAACTCTAAAGCAAAATTTATAGAATCGAGAATCCTTTGCCTAGCTGCATCGAATTGATCATCATAATAACCCTCGTCTCCGCTCCTTATCCAGGTTTTCTCAAATGGGTTATAATTTACTGTTCTAATACGATTAAAAACTTCTGTTACAGCCGAACTCACCTTACCGGCATCACGGGGTTTACTTAAATCTAAATCTTTCCTATAATAAGTCGACATAGGTTTAAGAAAACCATTTGTTAACTGTATCCTTCTATTAATAAAACTAATAACTGCTGGTTTCTCCGGTTTTTTATCTACAGTTATAACACTTTCTCCTTCCACTCGTTCTCTTTTAAAATATTCCTGACCTGTCATTGCCTCTATAGAATCTATAAAAGCACCGTAACCCTCCGGGATTAAGGACCCAGGATCTCTTTCAGAAAGCCTGTATGATAAATCCGAAAAATAAAATAAAGTATACAAATCACCGGCGTTAGAAGGATTAAAATCATGCCCTAAATAACTACTAAAACCGTTATTCTGATCTTTAAAACCATCTATAAACTCGTCATTACCCAAAAGTGTTACTGCCTCGTTTAAAATTTTTTCAACTCCCGTAAAAGTAGTACCTTCCATTCTTTTCTGCACATACCAATTCTTTAACCAATCGTTTGCACTTAAACTTACCTCCTTAGGTTCATCAGCAACTTCAAACCATGAAGTATCTTCCTGAGAAATCAAAGGATAAACAGGTTTTGATTCTACAACACTTGTTTCAGATAGTTCTTTTATTTCGTCAACAGAAGTGCCTGCTTCGTACCCAAATATTTGGTCAATAGGCAAAGGTTCACCAAATATTACCTTGCCAGGCATATTTCCTTCCCATACGGCATCACTTTTTTCTCTGAAAGTTTCAATAGCTCCTTCATAACCAAAATCTTCAAGTTCCTTATTAACTGCAGCTATTACTTCTTCATACACTATAATAGCACCTTCAAAAGCATGGTCAACTCTATTTAAAATCGTTCCAAAATCACCACCGATTTCTAATGCCTCTTCCCTTAAAGGAATTCCATACTCAGGAATACCCTGAAAACCACTTCTAATATTATCCTTAGTAGCTTTATCAAGTAAATCATCATCAACTTCATCAGATATAGCTAATAAATAACTATAGACTATTGATCTGGGACCAGTAGGATGAGGGCCACTAGCTTCTGCTCCTTTAATTAATATAAAACTACCAAATACCAAAACCAAACTTACAACAGCTACTTTTTTAAACATCTTACAACCTCCATTCTTTTTCCGGCTTCTGCCGGAATGATTACATTGATTTAATTTTTAAATAAAACCATTATTATTTATATTTAAAACAGCCATAAACATATGCTGATTATACGATAGTTTAACTTATTTTAAATCATTTAATTTAGCTTTTATCCTCTATTATCAAACTATTGCTAACTTATTATAAATATACCATAAATACTTCAATTTGTCAAGTTTTCTAACTTTTTTATCTTCTTTATTATCAAATAGTTACAAAAAAATATAAAATTTTTATTGAACTTTTTGAATAAACATCTCAATTTAAACAATTTAGACAAAATTATAACTTTATTCTTGGATTGATTGCCCTTCTGTTTTTGGAATATTATCTGCTTGCCCCGTAGCATCCGAAGGATTGGTATGGGGTGCTCATCTTGCGTGGTATTTCTCTGTCTGTACTCATCTTGTGTGATGTTTCTTTGTCTGTGCTCATTTTGTGCTATTTTTTTATGTCTTCTACTATGAGCTAAGAGCTATGAGCTCTATTATCTGTGGAAATCTGTGTATTTTTTTATCTGTGCTAATCCATAAGTTTTTATCTGTGCTTATCTTGTGTGGTATTATATCACCAGATAAACCAGCTAAAACCCCAGTT
>JAGYNU010000042.1 GCA_018399975.1 Candidatus Omnitrophota bacterium | reverse complement strand
AAATACAAAAGTATATTTCACAGGGCTTGCCCCGTGTGGTTCCATATATCTTACAAATTAAGAGAGGAGGTGTTAATTGTATTATGGAAGCTTATTGCGTAAAATGTAAAGCAAAGAAAGAAATGCAGGACCCGCAAAAAGTAACTATGAAAAATGGTAGACCTGCCATGAAAGGCAAATGTCCGGATTGTGGCACTACTTTATTTAGAATTTTAAAAAAAGATTAAATTTCAAAATTAAGTTTCAAAAAGTGGAATTTAATCATTAAGTTATAATTAAATTTATTATCTTCTAGCCCTTAATATAAGTTATTAAGGGCTAGAAGAAGAGAAGGTGAGGTGGCTTTGGATTCGAAAGAAAAGGCTTTTATTTTAGCTAAATCAGCTATGGATAAAAAAGCTAAAGAAGTAGTAATATTAGATATGCGTAAATTATTAAATATTACAGATTATTTTGTAATTTGTAATGGTGAAAATGAAAGACAAATTAAAGCAATAGCAGATAAAATAGAAGATGAGATGTATAGAAGAAACGGATTTTTTTTAGGGAAAGAGGGAACATATAGATCAGGTTGGTTTTTAATGGATTTTGGTGACGTAATCGGGCATATTTTTATGCCGGAAATTCGGAATTTTTACGATTTAGAATCTTTATGGGGAGATGCTCCTTCTGTAGATTTTAAATATGATTTAGAAGTTTAAGGTTTATTAATTTACATTTATTAAAATTAATATGGTTGGTAAAAATAAAAAACATTTAGATGTTAATCATAATACGGTAAGAAAGGCTGAAGAAAAATTGCAGGATAGAATAAAAGAATTGTCTGCAATTTATAAAACAAGCAAGTCTATAACATCTTCAGTCGATGTAGATGAAATTTTGAGTCTCATATTGGATAGCACTTTTAATATAATAGCCCCAGATGGATGCTTGATGTATTTACATAAGCCTGCTTTGAATACTTTTATTCTTAAGACCAGTAGAGGAATAGATGGGATTTCTAATCTACAGAAATTAAACACGTTAGATAAAGATGGTATATTTAAACAAAGAATAGTTGTCGAACGCAAGGAATTATTTGTGATTAATGATATCTCTAATTTAGAAAAAGAAGCTCGAAACGAACTCTATGAATTAAAAATAAAATCATTTGCCAGTATTCCTCTTTTGCGTGATTCTAAAGTAATGGGATTATTTGTAACTTTTAGCGCAGAAAAGGGTTTTTTCAATAAAGACCAAATCAGAATATTAAAGATGTTTTCTAAGCAAGCGGCAATAGCTATACAAAATGCTGAATTGCTTGAGAAGACTCAGTTAAATTATTTAAATACTATAAAAACATTGGCTAATATAATTGAGGTTAAAGATTCGTCTACTTACGGTCATTCTTCGCGGGTAATGGCACGTGCTTTAGCAATTGCAAATGAAATGGGGCTATCCAAGGGAGAAAAGAGAATATTGCGGTTTGCGAGTTTTTTACATGATATAGGCAAAATAGATATAGATGTTTCTATTTTGAGAAAGCCTGCTGCTCTAACAAAAGATGAATGGAAAGAAATAAAAAAACATCCTACAATAGGATCTAAAATAGTAGCAGGTATAGAGTCTCTTAAAGAGTTAGCGCCTATAATATTAAATCATCATGCTCGATATGAAGGCGGGGGATACCCAAACTCAGAATTAAAAGGGGATGGTATACCTTTAGGAGCTCGGATATTAACCGTTGCCGATGCTTATGAATCTATGACAGCAGATAGGCCCTACCGTAAAGCCATGTCTCAGGAAACAGCCATAAAAGAGTTAAAAGATAATGCGGGGACCCAATTTGACCCCAAAATAGTTGATGTTTTGTTGAAAATTTTAAAAAAATAAAAATTCCTTTCAAAAATAATAAATCTTTTTAGATATTTAAAATATAGAAAAAATTATGAATGAAGTCAATACAGCTAAAAATAATATAAGCAGATTAGAATTAGAATATCAAATATGTGGTTTGATTAGAACTGTAGCATTGTCTATGTTCAAGAAGTTAAAAAATTTAGAAACGGAAGATATAAATATTAATGTTCCTCATTCAAGTCAATATGGGGATTTATCTACTAATTTTTGCATGAAAATTTCAAATATTTTAAAACAACCCCCACGCGGGGCAGCAGAGAAAATTAAAAAAGCTTTAGAAGATGAGATTGATAAAAGTATATTAAGAGATTATGTAGAAAAAATAAAAGTAGAAGGCCCTGGTTTTTTAAACTTTTATTTAAACTCTAACGTTAAAAATAAGTGGCTAAAAGATATTTATAAAGGCACTTATTTAAAAGGTATTGATAAAATTGGCCAAAAACAAAAAGTTTCTGTAGAGTTTGTTAGCGCGAATCCAACCGGGCCTCTTACCATAGCTCATGCCAGGCAGGCAGTGATAGGAGATTGCATATCGAATATTCATAAAGTTTGCGGGTATAAAGTAAAAAAAGAATATTATATTAATAATGAAGGCAGGCAAATCGAATTATTAGGCCAATCTGTTGAAGCCAGGTGTTTACAATTATTAGGAGAAGATAGCACTATCCCTGATGGAGGATATAAAGGAGATTATCTTATTGACGTTGCAAAAGAAATGATGAAATCTTTATCTAAAGATAAGATTAAAAATAACAAATATACCAGTCAGTTTTATTCAAATAAAGCAATTCCTGTAATTTTAAAAAAGATTAAATCTGATTTATCAAAATTAGGAGTAGAGTTTGATAAATGGCCTAAACAAAGCGAAATGACAAAAGGTGAAAATTTAGAAAAAATACTGAAGTTTTTAAAAGAAAAAAAATATTTATATAAAAAAGATAAAGCTTTATGGTTTAAAAGCACCAAATTTAAAGATTCCAAAGACAGGGTTTTAGTTAAAAAAAATGGTGAGTATACATATTTTGCACCTGATATCGTTTATCATAAACAAAAACTTGAAGACAACCATAAATTAATTGATATATGGGGACCGGACCATCATGGTTATGTTTCGAGGGTGAAGGCAGCTATAAAAGCCATGGGATACGATCCAGATTTACTAAAAGTATTGATTGTTCAGTTAACTACTGTTTTTAATAAAGGCAAACCTCTTTCGATGTCAAAAAGGGAAGGGGAATTTGTGTCCCTTGAAGATGTTTTTAAAGTTTTAGGCAAAGACGCAACAAGATTTTTTCTGTTGATGCGGAAATCGGACAGCCATTTGGATTTTGATTTAGAAATTGCCAAAAAGCACTCTGCTAATAATCCAGTATATTATATTCAATATGCCCATGCCCGTATATGCAGTATTAACAGAAAAGCTGCTGGCAGATTAGGGAAATCAAAACTTACAGGAAAATTTAAAAAAATTTCGTTTGAAAATTTAAAAAAATTAGATACACCTTTTGAAATAGAACTGATAAATCAATTATTAAAATTACCTGATGATATATTAATATCTTTAAAAAATTTAGAACCTTATAGATTGATTATCTATTTACAGGAGTTGGCTTCAAGCTTCCATAAATATTATTCTCATAAAAGGGTTTTATTAAAAAATGAAGATTTAATGCTGTCAAGGCTATATTTATGTGAATGTGTTAGAAAAACACTGATTAAAGGCCTTAATTTGTTAGGCATTGAATCTCCAGAGACTATGTAAGAAGCAACAAAACAAATTTCTAATTGGTCATTTATTACTTGTATCTTGTTTGCATCTTGTTACCTACAACTTGTTACCTGCAACTTGTAGCTTGTAGCTTGTATTTCGTCATTCGTCATTTGCCTGCCTGCCGGCAAACACAGATTATCACAGATTTTTAAAACACCACACAAGATTAGCACAGATTAATGATCAAGATACAATTATTTAATATTCAAACTAATACTTTTGTTTGGTTATTGTAATTTGGTTATTATTTGTATCTTGTATCTTGTATCTTGTAGCCTGTAGCTTGATTTGACATTTGGATTTTGTCATTTATTTGACATTTGACATTTGTCATTTGTAATTTACTTGTTTCTTGTATCTTGTTTCTTGCTTGTCCCGTGAAATCTTATTTCTACGGGGTTACCTGTTACCTGTAATCTGTACCAATTTATTTGTAAAGTATTTGTTTTAAATGGTTTACCAAGGGTGTCCCTTGAATTGTTTATTGTATATTGTTTGTAATTTGTTTATTGTATCTTGCAACCTGTAACTTGTAGCTTGTAGCCTGCAGCTTGTATTTCGTCATTCGTCATTCGGATTTCGTCATTTGTTTGTTTCTTGTTTCTTGCTTTACTATGAGCTAAGCCTGTCCGCCTATGTTTGTGGCGGAAGCTATGAGCTATGAGCTAATTTATCTTATATTATTAAATCATGTTTTTTAAATCCATAAAGTTATATAAAGATAAAGAAATAGAGTTAGATAATTTTGTATCGGAAATAGTAAGATTTGGTTATGAAAATGTTAAAGCTGTTTCCGAAGAAGGAGATTTTTCCCGCCGCGGGGGAATTATAGATATTTTCCCTTTAACTTTTGAATGTCCTATCCGTATAGAATTATTTGATAATATCGTAGAATCTATATATTCGTATGACATAAATACAGGTGAAAAATTAGTCAGTCATGATGTAATGATAATTCTTCCAAAGAGAGAAACCGGAAAGTATAAGTTAGAAAAAGATATCTCGGTTTTTAATGAAGAAGTCCCCATAGATTATTTTGTTGATTTAAACAAAGGGGACTATATCGTCCATGTAAAATATGGAATAGGCAAATTCCAGGGTGTTAAAAGATTAAAAGATAAAAAAGGTAATTATGAAAAATATTTGTGTATAGAATATGCCGATAAAGAAAAATTATATGTGCCTTATAGAGATATGCATTTGGTTCAGAAGTTTATAGGCATTGAAGGCAGAGTCCCTAAAATATATAAATTGGGCAGCAAACAATGGGATAAGATAAAGAAAAAAACTAAAGAAAAAATATGGAATCTTGCCGGAGAGCTTTTAGAATTGCAGGCGAAGCGGTCAGTATTAAAAGGTTATAGTTTTTCTAAAGATACAGATTGGCAGAGAAAATTAGAAGAAGAATTTCCTTATGAGGAGACCCCAGGCCAGATTAGAGCTAATGTGGAGGTTAAAAGGGATATGGAATCCATACATCCTATGGACCGTCTTTTATGCGGGGATGTTGGCTATGGCAAGACAGAGGTAGCTTTAAGGGCAGCTTTTAAGGCAGTTATGGATAATAAACAAGTGGCTATGTTGGTTCCCACAACTATTCTGGCGGAACAGCATTTTTATACTTTTTCTGAAAGATTATCCAGCTTTCCTGTTAATATAAAGATGTTAAGCAGATTTATATCTTCTTCTGAACAGAAAGACATACTAAATCTGATAAAACACAGAAAGGTCGATATAATTATTGGAACACATAGATTATTGTCTGATGATATTAGATTTAAAAATTTAGGATTAGTTATAATTGATGAAGAACAGCGTTTTGGAGTTAAACATAAGGAAAAATTAAAACATCTTAGATTACTGGTTGATATTTTAACTTTGACAGCAACTCCCATTCCCAGAACTCTATATATGTCGCTTATGGGCGTTAAAAATATGTCTATTATAGATACTCCTCCTAAAGACCGTATCCCAATTTCGACTATGGTTACAGAATTTGATGAGGATTTGATTAAAAGAGCTGTTTTGCACGAAGTGAAAAGAGGCGGTCAGATTTACTTTGTGCACAATCGGGTTTATGACATTGAAGATGTTGCTGCTAAATTAAAAAAATTGTTGCCTGATATTAAAATAGGTATAAGCCACGGACAGATGGCAAATAAAGATTTGGAGAAGGTAATATTGGACTTTTTGAAAAAAAAGATTGACTTATTGGTTACAACTACCATAATACAATCTGGTATTGACATTCCTAATGTCAATACATTGATAGTAGATAGAGCAGACACTTTTGGACTGGGGGATTTATATCAATTAAAAGGTAGAGTAGGCAGATTTAAACAGAAGGCCTATGCTTATCTGTTGGTTCCCCAGAAAAAAGCTGTTCTTACCGAAAGCACAAAGAAAAGGTTAAAAGCCATACAGAAACATACAGAGCTTGGGGCAGGATTTAAAATTGCCATGAAAGATTTAATGATAAGAGGGGCGGGTAATCTCTTAGGCCCTGAGCAGCATGGTTATATTATGAATGTAGGATTTGATTTATACTGCAGGTTATTAAGGGAAGCAGTTTCTAATTTAGCAGTGTCTAGTTCACAGGCATATCCGGAAATAATGCATGTGGTAAAATAATATTTATAAAAAAATAAGAGGTATCAAATATGTTTAAAAGAATTTTAGTAATTTGTCTAATGTTTATCTTTATTCTTCCTGTTTTATCTAAAGCAGAAATAATAAATAGAGTTTTAGCAGAGGTAAATGATGATGTTATTACGCAAGATGACCTTAACAAATTCTTTTTACCTTTAAAAATTCAATTAGAAGCGCAGTATGAAGGAGATAATTTAAATGAAAGATTAAGCCAGGCCAAAGAGGATTTACTTAAAAAAATGATTGAAGATAAACTTTTATTGCAGGAAGCAGAAGAAATCGGTTTGGCAGTCTCAGATGAAGAAGTTGCCCAGAGATTAGATTACATAAAAAGAGATTTTTCTTCAGAAGAGGATTTTATCGAAAAGTTAGAAAAATCTAATATGGATATTGAAGATTTAAAACAGAGATACAAAGAACAAATTTTAATAGATAAATTAATAAACGTTAAAGTGAAATCAAAAGTTAAAGTTACTCCAAAAGAAGTAACAGAATATTATAATGAGCATAAAGAGGATTTTAAAAAAAAGCCAGAGGTTGAAGTTAGACAGATTTTTATACCCAAAGAAGATGAAGAAGCTTTGGAAAAAATAAAAATGATAAAAAGTCTTTTAAACGGTGAAAACCAGTTTAAAGATGTAGCTTCCAAATTTTCTCAAGGCCCTAATGCAGATGAAGGCGGTTTAATAGGATTAGTATCAAAAGGGGCACTGATACCTGAGATAGATGGAGTTGTGTTTAATTTAGATGCAGGCGAAATTTCTGATATAGTAACTACCTCTTTGGGGTATCATATTTTTAAAGTAGATAGAAAGTTATCTTCTTCTGACAGTGACCCCATGGAAGTCAGAGGAAAAGTAAGAAATATCATTTTTAAAAATAAAGCACATCTTGCATTCCAGGAATACTTAGATAACCTGCGCAAAAAATCGTATGTCTCAATTAAATAAAAATGAAATTTTATTAGGTATTACCTTAGGAGACCCTGGTGGAATAGGTGCAGAGGTTACCCTTAAAGCTTTAGAGCATTTTAATATACCTTCCGGTGTAAGAATTTTACTTATTGGAGATTCTTATGCACTAAATTCTCTGAAACAAAAAAATACCCTGGATATTCGTTTATTTAAAAATTCGGAAGCCTGGTTTAATTCAAATGCACAGTTAAGTTTATTGGATATACAAGAGTTAAATTCTGGTTCTATTGAATTTGGCAGAGAAAAGCCAGAATACGGGAAAGCTGCATATAATTATTTAGAGAAAGCTGTTGAATTAATTAAAAATCATAATTTAAACCGCCTTATAACTGCTCCTGTAAATAAAAAAGTTATTAATCTTTCAGGAAAGGATTTTATTGGCCATACAGAATTTTTAGCTGAAAGATTTAACATAAAGGCAAACAAAGTGTTGATGATGTTGTTATCAGAAGATGTTAGGTTTGTTCTTTTAACCAGGCATGTTCCTGTAAAAAAAGTTTCAGAAAATATAAATAAAGATAGCTTAAAAGAAATTGTAGATATATTAGATAAAGAAATGAAAAGAAATTTTAAGAAAAAAGAAATTAAAATAGGCATCTTAGGATTAAATCCGCATTTAGGAGAGAAAGGAATTATAGGCAGAGAGGAAGAAGATATTATTGTGCCTGCAATTGCAGAGCTGGAAAAAGAATATAATGTTAAAGGCCCTTTATCTGTTGAAAAAGCGGTCGAAGAAATGAAGCAGAAAAAACTCGATGTATCGATTTGCATGTATCATGACCAGGCAATAGTCCCTTTAAAATTACTTTACCCAAATAAAGGGATAAATTTTACTTTAGGTTTGCCTTTTATACGGACATCGCCTTTTCACGGCACTGCTTATGATATAGCTGGAAAAGATATTGCTTCTTATAAATCGATGCTTGAAACATTAGAATTTACTGTATCGATTTAATTGTATAACCGATTATCCAACCAAAAAAATGTTAGCACTTCAGAATCTAAATAAAATTTTTAAAGAAAATCATTTCAAGCCAAATAAAAAATTAGGACAGAACTTTCTTGTTTCCTCCTATACAATTGATAAAATTATTGCAAGTTGCAATTTAACTCCTTCAGATATTGTATTGGAGATAGGAGCAGGAGCAGGAAATTTAACAGAGCATTTAGTTGAAAAATGCAAAAAGGTTATCGCCGTTGAAAAAGATAAAAATTTGATTGCTATAATGAAAGATAGACTATCATGCGGCAACTTAGAAATTATAAATGATAATATTTTAAAATTTAAAATAAAAGATATAGCGGCAGACAGAAAAATAAAAGTTATCGGCAACCTGCCTTATTATATAAGTTCCGATATAATTAAATATATTTTAGAAAACAGAGATTATATTTCTTCTTTTTATTGCAGCTTGCAGAAAGAGTTTGCAGAAAGAATAATTGAAAAACCAGGTTCAAAAAAATACGGAAGATTAACAATATTTGTAAATTATTATGCTAATTCTTCTATTTTATTTGATATACCTTCTGCATATTTTTATCCGCCTCCAAATGTAGATTCCTGTTTTATGAAAATTTATATGCGTTCTAAACCTCTTGTAAAAGTTCAAAACGAAAAATTTTTCTTTAGCTTAATAAAAGCAGGTTTTAGCAAACGCAGAAAAAAATTAGTTAATTGTTTATATTCCCTGCCAGAAATAAAAATACCTAAAGAAGAACTATCCCAAATATTAGAAAAATGCGATATAAACCCTGATGTCAGGGCAGAGGATTTAAGCATAGAAGAATTTGCTTGCCTTGCCGAATCGATTTTAAAAGTTATCTAAAATTTAAAATTCCAGCAAAGATTTAAGCTTTAGTTTTAAAATCCATTTTATATCTTATTTAAAGTTTGTTTTTAAATTATTATTGTAAGTTATCTTTTATATAAAAAAGATATGTTAGGAAAAATTCAAAAGTAGACACTTTAAAGCTCAAAAGTGGACAATGCCTAAATCATTATTTTTGACCGTCTGCACATCAATAAGTTTGTTATTACACCAGAATCTTACTTCTGAGATACCATTTTCCATAGGATAGATTCTGATATTTACAGTTTCTCTAGGAGTAGAATTATTAACTTTAAGTTTTAAACCTAAACCTCCTTTTTTGGTTTAGATTATAGCTTTTTAGGTGTGCACTTTTGAATTTTAAATTCATTAAAAACTGTGCACTTTTAATTCTTAAATGAC
>JAGYNU010000041.1 GCA_018399975.1 Candidatus Omnitrophota bacterium | reverse complement strand
CCATAATTAGTAACTAATTATATCAAGAATTATAAATTTGGTCAAGAGATAGGATTAGAAATAGATAAGATATCATAACCAAGACAGAAATAATAAATGACTAATTTGTTGTTTTCATCTTTCGTCATTTGTTATTTTCGTCATCCTGATTTCGTCATTTACTGTTTTCTCTGATTTTATTTGGTTATTATATTTTATTTGTAATTTATTTGTTACCTGCTACCTGCAACCTGTTACCTGCGACTTGTTACTTGTTTATTGTATATTGTTTGTTATTTGCTATTTGTAAATTGTAATTTATTTGTATCTTGTATCTTGTAGCTTGTAGCTTGCAGCCTGCAACCTGTTACTTGTTACCTGTGACTTGTTTTTTTTAGAGCAATTAGAGCAATTAGAGCAATTAGAAATTTGTAATTTGTTTGTAATTCCTGCCTGCCGGCAGGCAAGGTTTAGCATAGGCAAAAGCTATGAGCTAATTTAGGTCAATTAGAAATTTTCCATACTATCTCGATAATACAATTAACTATCCTCTTTACTATCCTCAGAAGAAATAATATCAAAATTTGCTGTAAACGTTACACTTTTAAATGTTTCATCATCAGGATTAGCTTTAATTTTTATATCCGGCAATAATAATTTTATTTTAGAAGAATCTTTGGGGGGTTTTAAGAAAGATATTAAACCATCATAAATTACACCATCATAAACATATCCACCTGAAAGCTCGACAGTTTTAAGCTGAATTGACCTTTTTGCTATACTTTTACCTGCCAAAGATGTAGCTACATCTATAGGGGCGCCATAAAAACCCCCAGGAGTAAATTTATCGGTAGATTGAGTAATAGAATATACAGAACTTCGCGCTTTATATAAAGATATGATATAATCCGAATCAAGACAAGAATACTGACCATGTAAATCGTCTAATATAACAAATTCCTTAGGGTCCAAATGAATTACTTTACCACTCTCATTAGTTATTTTTATATAGAAAACCAAAAAATCTGGAAAATACGGATTAGAATCAGCCAAGTCACCAAAACGTTCTTCATTATTAAAAAATTTCTCCAACACATTACTATTTAAATATTCAACATATATAGATACACCTTCCTTTACTAAGGTCATATTAGATGGTTTTAATACTAAATCTTTTGAATATCTTGAAGATTTCCTTATAAAATTAGGGCTAAGATTAAGTTTTTTCTCCCTATTTTTCTGTAACATTAACTCTGATTTATTAGTTGAGCAGCCTACCAAACCAGTCATTATTAATATATATATACACAACCTTTTCATTTTTTTAAATATTTGTCTAACTTTTTTATCAGTTTTTCATCATAAGTTAAACCATATCCAGTTACATCATCAGACTCATGTTTAATCAAAAAGTTATGTTTTTCGATTTCATCCACTGCTTCTTTAACCTTATGCTTATTCTCACCTATCCAAGAAGTAATACCTTTAATAGTTTCTAAAGAAGACGGATTTTCTTTAAAAAACTTAAGGATTTTATAATGCAATTCAGACTTTAAGAGTTCTTTTATGTTCATAATAAAACTCTACCCCCTATGAGATTTAACTATATTTTCAATAACACCTTTGTTGAATAATTCTAAAAAAATCTTTACGATTTTTGGATCAAACTGTGTCCCTTTATTCTTTTTTATCTCTTTTACAGCCTGCGATATAGTCATAGACTTTTTATAAGGCCTATCAGCAATCATAGCTTCAAAAGCCTCTACTACTGACATTATTCTAGCACCCAAAGGAATATCCTGCTCCTTTAACCCACTTGGATATCCTGAGCCATCATACTTCTCTCGATGGTGTATAAGAATAGGAATTGCTGGCTTTAAAATTTCTAAAGGCCTAATTAGTTCCACCATTTCACGCGAATGCTGTTTTACCAATTCATATTCGCCTTTTGTTAATTCATCAGGCTTAAGCAAAATCTCTCCAGGAATTCCCACCCTTGCTACATTACGTAACATCGATGCATACCTAAGTGCATTCAACTCAGACTGATTTAAACCACTTTTATAGCCTACAGCTTCCACTATTTCCACAAATCCTACATTATGAAGATAAGGAGAAGGGATTTGAACACTTAATAATGCAGATAAAGAATTAACACTTTCTACTATCATCTTTTTCTGTTCTTCATATAATTCTGCATTTTTAATGGCAACTGATGCTTGCTCAGCAAAAACTGCAAGTATTTCAACATCATATATATCAAAATTAGCTCCACCCTGCTTATCCCATACTGTTAGAACACCTACAACTTTATCATTCAATAAAGGCAGGCTTACACAATTTTTACTCTTATAAATTTGAGTATCTTCAGCCACTTTACCTATATTACCTTTACCAATATTTATTTTCCTACTTTTAGCTTCACAATCTCTTAAATCTATTGTAACGTATGGAACTAAATATTTTTCATTCTCATCTGCTAAACTAATTGTACATCTATTAGCGCGAATAATTTGTATACATAAACGAGCTATCTTAGGCAATAATTCCCCTAATTCTAAAGTGCTACCAATAATTCTATGCACAGTATGTATAGTAGATAAAGCAATAGCTCTTGGATGTAAAGTTTCTTTAAGTTTTTTTAATTCAGCTTCTTTAACAATCAAATCTGATATTATTTCCTTTAATACATTTATGAAACTCAATATTTTTTTATCTAAAGATGATAAAATATTACATATTATTACAACTCCATAAACCCTACCTTGATCAGATAAAGGAATACAAATACCATTTCTGTCTGCATGGCATTTAAACGATACAATTTTATTGTCTTTAATTACACTATTTAATAAATTATCCCTTTCAATATCTTTAATACATTTAAGATAATTTCTCTCTTTTTCTTTAACAATATTACATTCACATTCACACTTTAATTTTTCCTTTAATAAATTGATATCTATACTTTCATCAATAACCGGTAAAAAAAACCAACAAGTTTTACTTCCTAAGAAATCATTAAATACTTTTTTATATTTAAAAATTAAACTGTCCTTGTTTGAAATGCTTTCTAAATTATAATTTTTATTCATAATTTTAAAAAACCTTTATTTGCATATTAATTAATTTTTATGAATTGATATATTTTTTTATATTTTATCACACTCTTTCATAAGGTTCGAAAAGTTTTTTATATTCATCTAAAGCATACCTATCAGTCATACCAGCTATATAATCACATACTACCTTTTCTTTAGAATCTTTTTTTAACCTTTTTTTTATATTTGGTGGCAACTGAGCAGGTTTATCTAAGTAAACATCGAATAAAGACTTTATAAACCTTTGAGCTTTATTTGCCATACGTATAACCCTGTAATGCTGGTACATTTCCTCCATTAAAAATTTCCTTAATGGAACCCTTTTTTGCATCAAATCAGAATTAAACTGAACAATTTTATCCTTACAATTTCGCACATCATCAACAGATTTAATATTTCTACCTTCTATAATTTTAAGAGTATTATTTATAATATCAGTAACTTGTAAATTAATTAGATATCTTATAATTTGATATCTTCTTATTTTAGGCATTAAATTACTATATTTTTTATTCACAGCGTTTTTAGCCTCATGCCACATATCTATATGATCTAAATCTTTTTCTTTGATTAATCCTGAGGTCAAACCATCATCTAAATCATGATTGTCATAAGCTATTTCGTCTGCAATGTCAACTATCTGAGTTTCTAAAGAAGGTGCAAGTTCTGGAGATAAATCTTCTACATTAAACTCAACAGCTATTTCATCAGAAAGCACGACGCTTCGTTTTGCATAATCACCTACCCATTTATAACTACCCTTATCATAAGTCGTAGAATGCTTTGCTATCCCCTCCCTAACTTCCCATGAAAGATTTAATCCATCAAAATCAGGATATCTCTGTTCTAACAGCTCTACAACCCTTAATCCTTGAAGGTTATGATTAAAACCTCCATAATCTTTCATTAATATGTTTAGTGTTTCTTCCCCAGAATGTCCAAAAGGGGTATGTCCTAAATCATGTGCCAAGGCAATAGCTTCAACTAAATTTTCGTTAAGTTTTAATGCTTTGGCAATAGAACGAGCAATCTGTGAAACTTCTAAAGTATGTGTAAGACGCGTCCTATAATAATCTCCCTCATGATTAACAAAAACCTGCGTTTTGTATTCTAATCTTCTAAAAGCAGTGCTGTGTACTATCCTATCCCGATCTCTTTGATAAACTGTACGAAATGGATGTTCTTTTTCAGGATATTTTCTGCCTTTACTAAATTGACTTTTTATAGCACAATCCGCAAGTAATTCATTCTCCATATCTTCTAAACGTAATCTCAAATTAGACATTTTAATTTTTTAATTTATCATATATTGAGTTAAGAGATTCAGGGATAACTTCTGTATTAGCGACTACAGACATAAAACTAGTATCTCCTTGCCAACGTGGGACAACATGTAAATGCAAATGATCAGCTATACCAGCCCCCGCAACCTTGCCTTCATTAAAGCCTACATTAAATCCTCCACAATTTAACTTCTCTTTCATTAATTTCTGCATGTCCTTGACAACTTGCATTATCTCTACAATTTCTTCTTTACTTAATTCAACAAATTTAGAAATATGTCTATATGGAGCTATCATTATATGCCCATTATTATACGGATAAATATTCAATAAGCTAAAACAATACTGCCCTCTATAAATTATATAATTACTTTTGTCATCATCAGACTTAGCTTTTTTACAAAAAATACACTCGTCAGAAGAAGGAGATTTAACATAATTAAAACGCCATGGAGCCCAAAGATTTTTCTTTTTCATAAAATAACATCCTTTAATTAGTTAATAAAGTTAAGAAAAAATAATAAATTATAAAAACACATATCATGGAAATTGTAACCCAATTAAACTTTAAAAAAGACTTTTTTGTTTTAGAAATTATACCAATAGAAAACAAAGAAATTAATACAATAGCACTAATAGCAGTAAAAATATGGGTCAATGAAACATCACTTAATATTATACCATTTGTATAAAATAAATCAGAAATAGGTATAATAATTATATCAAATAAATTACTTCCTAATATATTTCCCATAGCCATATTCACAGAACCAACTCCCACTGAAAAAATTGAAACAATAATTTCAGGTAAAGAAGAAGAAATGGCTAAAAAAACGCTACCAAAATAAGTATGATTACACCAAGAAGTAATATCAGCAATATTATCAGCAATATCAGCAATCCAAATCCCTAAACTTCCTACAAAAAAAATATATATAAAAAATATTGTCCATATTTTCCATCCACCAGATACATCTTTAACATCTAACTCAAGATTATTATTCCTTTTTTCGAATATAAAAACCAACCTTAAAGCAATTAAACACATAATAAATATAAATATACTATCTAACCCTACGTGAAAAAATTTAATAACAGGCTGTAATATATATTGTAAAATTATAGAACTTGTTACTAAACTTAAGAGAAAAATACACAATAATCCACTTAAAACATGATGCTGATTGCCATATGAAACAACAGGTTTTTTAATCTGAAAATCAAGCATTATTAATATTATCAAATTGATAATCAAAGTACCCAAAATATTACCTACTGCTAAATTTGAAGAATGAGCTATACCAGCTGCACCTATACTTGAAAAAAGCTCAGGCATAGAAGTTGAAATAGCCAAAAAAACCATACCCATAAAAGTTTCCGAAAATACAGTTATTTTGGAAATTTTATAAGCCTGTTTAGAAGCTTTATACCCAAAAAATAAAAGCCCTAAAGAAGCTACTATAAATTTCAACCATAACAAAACAATAGCAATCATTAAAATACCTTTAATTTTAGTCAGGATTTACTTGTTTTAAAAAAGACTCAGCAAATTTTGTATCCCAGGTTCTATCAGGAAAACTTCTTTCTTTAACAATTTTAATAAAAGACTCTACTTCGTCATCATAAGCACCATAAATGTGATAACTATCACTTATATCAACATATCTCCCAATTTTTACTTCCTTTTTTATTTTTTTAGAAATTTCTTTAGCAATATGAGTCTGCAAATCAGTAAATGCAAACATATTCATAAAAGCGGCCTTATAAGCATCTCTGGAACGCCAATGTGTATTCATATTAAGATAATAGATATCATCAGGAGACTTTGTTATCCTACACCATACCCGTTGTAAACAGGGAGGGTCATCTGTTTTTGGATCAAAATCAGGATCCCATGTTATTGCCTGAGCTCTTCTAGAATAATAACTCTCAGCAAGTTTATCTATTAAATATTTTATTTGGTCTATGCCTTTACAGGAATCATCAGCTTTAAAAGATTTATCATGAATAAAAATATTTTTAGCTTTTTGATGGATATCAGACTCAAAATTAAATAAACGCTGATGATAAGTATAACTCCATTTTCCTTCCGCTGGATTAATCCAGCTATCATGTATCCCATCTATAACTTCCTGCCTATAAATCTCCAAATCCTCTAATCCTCCTGGAAAAGCACGGTGTATTCGGGGCTCGGATAAAGGATTTTTAACTATCATAATCATACTGCAATCTCTACTAAGGGTATCATCCTTTTTATCATATTCAGTCTTCATTTTAATACCATCATTCCAAACCCGCAACACAGACTGTTCCCATGCAGATGGTAAATTGACACCTTCTATTTTAAACACAGGTATATCTTCCATTTTTACCTCTCTATTTTTATGATTTCCACTTTAATAGTATCATCAATCGTAATTATACCAAATGAATTGTAAGCACTAAAAACTTTATCTGTAGGACTTCCTGGATTAAAATAAATTGTATCATCTATAGTTTCGTTAAAAACTACATGTGTATGTCCAAATATTATAACATCTAATTCTTGGCTTGAAAATAAGGACTTAACATTTTCAAGAGTTTTTTTGGGATGTCCACTACCATGAGTTAGTCCTATTTTAAAACCGCCTTTAGATATTACCTTTGATTCAGGCAATAACATCTTTAACCTCTCGGAATCCATATTACCTCTAACTGCAATTACAGTTTTTATTTTTTCCAATCTCCTTAAAAAAAATTCTTCCATTATATCCCCAGCATGTAAAATCAAATCAACATCCTCTAATTTTCTGTAAACCTGAGCCGGTAAATCCGAAGCCCTATTAGAAATATGTGTATCAGCCAATACAGCAATTTTCATCATCTTATAACTTTCTCCTTCCCATATAATTGCATTAAGTAATTAAGTTCATTTAAACTCCATAACCAGATTCTCTTTTCTTTAGCTAAAATTTTAGCATTAACATGCATACCGTTTCCTGAAATAAAAATCTTTCGGTATATATTTCTTCTAGACCGCTTGCAAGCCTGTAAAAACTCTTGAACATTATCCTGTTGCACAAACTTTTCTTTAATAACATAAGTTACCCATACTTTACCTTTAGTATATGCAAATATAAACGGACCTGCATCACCTATTTTATCTTCATAAACTTCATCAAAATAAGGGAGTCTCCTTTTATGCCCCAAAATAGGAATTATATCGTTGTGAAAACATTGATACAATTGCATTATACGAGAATTTATACTTTTATCCTGCACAGAAATAAAATCAAGAAAATACTCCTTAATTTGTTGTTTAAAATAATCGGCACGTTTAGAAACATCAATATGTATAGAATTATACTTTGATTGATATACATATTTTATCCATATCTTTAATAAAGTATCATTAAATTTAAAAAATCTACCATATCTTTCTATTAAACCAGTTTTGACCAAAATATTTAAAGGTTTACTTATATCTTTTCCATAACGTTTTCCTACAAAATTTTTTATACTTTTCATTTTATTATTATTATCAGCAATCGCCATTAAAATTAATATATGGATAGACTCTTTATTTAAAGGTAAAATGTTTATTTTATTCGAAAAATATTGAGTCAATATACCTTTAGAATTAAATAAACAATTTTCTAAACTATCTGTTAACTGGTTTAAAGAAACTTTCTTACAATTATAAAAATTAGCTATTCTTTTCAAGTTTGTTCCTATAATATCTAAATAAAAAGGATGGCCAGAAGTAATATTTGCTATAAATTGTTTATAGCTGTCACTTACATTTATAGGAAATAATTTTTCTGTTAAATATTTTTCACTTGCGATATCAGAAAATTGATTTATTTTAATAACTTGGAACTGTCCAAATAAAAGAGACAATTTTTCATCTATAATATTCCTTGCCTCATTATAATAGGAACTGGATACAACATACATCGCATGTTCCTGTACCATAATTTTTTTACCCAAAATTTTGTAAGCATTTTTAATTATAAACTTATTTAAATTTTGGAACTCATCCAATACTATCACAAAATATTTCTCTCTTTCCCGTTTAATGATAGAAGGCAAATCGAACAGTAAATTGTAAACTTCATCTAACTCGTTTTTAGACAACAAATTGTGAATATTTTTAACTACTTTTATAGTCTCTGGAATATACTCATTACATTTTTCCATCAATTCATCTATATCCTGAGGAACATCTTTACATTCTGTTCTTAAAAAATAAAAAAGTAATGTATTAATAAAACGATTAGCAAAATCATAAAAAGGTTCTAAACGAATTTCTATATATACTGGTACGATAAAATTATCTACGCTTAAAGAAAGTATAAATTGATGCAATAATGAAGTCTTCCCTAAAAATCTTTCGCCCAACACTGCTATATTTTGGCGATACCCTTCTTTAATAGCAATCGCCCGTTTATTAAGCAAATCTAAAAAATCTTCTCTGCCAAAAAAATCTTTTCCAACAACAGGTTCAGTAATCATAATTTGAAACTCATGTTTTAATTAACAGTATTTTTCTCGGGGAAAAATAAAACAGGGTCTTTAGATATATGATTTTGTCTTATTTCGAATCTTAAAATATTAGATCCTGCTTCTTTTATATCTTCAAATATTGGCTGGCCCTGATATACTCTATCACCTACTTCAACTAAAATGTTACCTTCATATATATAGATAGAAGTGAAACCTTTTTTATGTTCAATCATTACTATCTTTTTATCAATATTACCCAAGTTTTCTCTACTACAAAAAGAAATTATACCTTTATCTACCGCTACTATCTTACTCTTCGATATTTTCTCTATATCTATATAAGGTTTAAAATTATCCTCACTATTACTAAAAAAAGATATTACTTTTCCCTTTACTGGCCATATGAAACCAAAATCTTTATAGGAAAAAGATTTTTCCTTAAATTTTAAAAAATCAATAGATGAAGGTATAAATATTAGCTGCCCCTTGACAATATTGTCTCGGTCAGGAAAATGATTAAGTTTTGCAATTGTTTCTACGCTAACATTATATCTCCTAGAAATTTGAGATAATGTCTCCCCTTCTTTTACAATATGATAAAAGCCTTTAATCTCATTACCGGTAGTATACGAAAAAATATTATTTTTCGATTCTTGTGAATCTTTCGAAGATTTTTGGGAACGGGCGGTATAACTACAACCTAAAACTATGAAAAAGCTAAATATAACCAGAGAGAAAATAAAAAATTTAATTTTTAACATATCTTTTTATCCAATTTGCAATCTATATCTGTCACCATTTTCTATCTGCTTTTGTCTCTTTTAAATATTTTCTATTAAATCTATTATCCCTGTCTGCCGACAAACAGGGATTCCGTAAATTGTGTGCTCAGCAGAAAAACCTAATGTCCCTCGCTTATCCAAGGGTAAATTCTCTTCGACAATTTACGTTCATTCCATTCCGTAAATTGTGTGCTCATTTAAGCGGGCGAGGAGAATCGAACTCCCGACGCTAGCTTGGGAAGCTAGGGTATTACCATTATACGACGCCCGCAATAAAGCAGATTTTAGATC
>JAGYNU010000040.1 GCA_018399975.1 Candidatus Omnitrophota bacterium | reverse complement strand
ATTAGCTGCCAGAATAGATGCCGCTTCCTTTGCAAATCCCTCAGAACCTTCACGAGTATCGTAAGATACAAGATACGGTTGTTGAGCTAAAACATCGGCATCGAACCTTGTCGATAAATCATCTGCTACAGCCTGAGCTACACGTTTAACAGTAAATATATTTATTCTGTTAGGACCTACTCCCATTTTTCCACGCATACCTGCAGTCTCAAAAGAAGCATTCCTATAGAAAGCATCAGCTATCTCATGCCAATTTTCATTATCTACTAATTCTTTTATATCCTCCCACGCATTACCATAAACATCCTCATCCATCCACTCCCTAACATTACTAACAACATCTCCCCCAACATTCCCAAAAGTTCCTTTTTGAGCTTCTGTATTGATTTTTGTTAAAATATCACTCCGTGTTAATTCTTTAATAGCTGCCTCTAAATCTTCCAACTTTTTAAAATCCTCGATTATTTCTCCTTCTCTCATTACACCAACAGAATTGGCCCAAATTGAACCAGCTAAGTCCCCTGTAACTAACTCAGGATAAATGTTATTATCATCTCCTCTAACTCTTATATTCCAACGCAATCCTTCAGGGGAAAAAGCTTCAAGCAAAGTAATCTGCCTAAATGCATTATAGGGAATGCCTTTAAATTGCTCATTTAATTTGCTAAGTTTCTCTTGAATCGATAAATCTTTAGCATTTAATGACTCTAGTAATATATTTCTCCCACTATTACCATCTTTTAAATACAAACCGCCTTTTTGATATTCACCTTTTTGATTTGGAACATTTTGAACTAAATCAACTACCATATTATGTCCTTTTTCATTCATTAAATATAAACTGTAAGCTAATTTTTGCAAATCTATAACTTTATCAGTCCACTTAGTCATATCATTTATTCTATGACCAGCAATAAACTCCCCTCCCCTTGCAAGAATATAATCCTTTACAGTACCAGAAATGACATTCTTTTTATTATCTCTATTTATAGTATAACCCTGTCCAGGCATATCAATTTGCATTGTTGCATATCCATGTCCATAAGGAAATTTCTCACTTTCAGAAACACCTACCACATTTCCATCTTCATCTATGGCATAACCTTCTAAAACAGGCTGTACAACAATTGCTATGTTATCTGAATTAAATCCATAGAAATCATTCTCTATTAAATCACGCCTTACTTCCTGCTCAATTTCAGAATTGATATGAAGAACAATTTTCTGTTTAGACAAAACTTCTTGTGGGTCCAAAGATTTTTCATTTGCTAATTGGGTAAATTTGGCATTCAATTGAATAAGCTGCCTAGTCCCCATAGTTATCCCTTGAGACGCATATTCGGGAACCTCGTATCCTAAAGCTTCCGCTATTTGCCATATATTTACAAAATACATTGGACCTGCCAATTTTTTAGCTATCTCAGAACCCAACTTTTCTTCAATCCCCTGTTTTAATCTAGAAGCTGCTCCTGCAAAATACATTTGAGGAACATAACCTCCATTGAGTATAAGATCAATTGCTTTATCAAAATACTTTTGGTAATTTGACGAATCTAAAAAACCCGATAGGTTACTTATTTCCCCAACTGTTAAATCATTAGAATTACTCCCATATCTATTTATCTCATTTATAAGACCTTCTACAACACTCTCTAATCTCTTAACTTCCATTTCAGCTGCCTCTAATTTACGACCTATTTGATTAATATCATGCAAAGTTTTCCTTGCATCGTTAAGTTCAGCAATTGCCTTCCCAAGTGCGGTTTTTCTTTCCCCAAGAGTAGAATCAATACGAGAAGGTATATTTAAATTATCCCCTGCCCTTACAAGTCTAAAACTTATATCTTCAAAATTAGAAGTTTCTTTGTATGAAAATGTAAAAATAAAAATTATAAAAGAAATCAATGCTATTGTATTGAAAATCTTAAAACTTTTAAACTCCTTCATATTTTTCTCCTTCATTTTATTTAATATTAGCTATAATAAAATATGCCATATAATTAGCATCTTTTCAAGCTATTTTATAATTTTGTTAAGTATCTCATATCATTCTACTAACGTAAATAATATTTTTTCTAATTCACTACGCCGAGGATAATAATATCCTTCTTCTAATGCTTTTTGATGTTTATTTTTAAGTGGTACAATAAAATCAGTTATAAGCTTATCTATCATTTCTAAAGGCATATAATCCCGATAAATTTCTTTTAGTTGAGTTAAATCGTCTTCATAAACTTGTTTTTTCAATCGAAAAGCTTCCATCCTAATTTCAAAAGGGAATACTGTTAATATATAAACCTGTATAAACTGCTGATTCAAAATAGCTTCAGGTGTCCAAACGATTTTCTCTCTTGTCTCATTAAATTTTTCCTGAGCATAATTTCTTGCCTCTTCTACAAAACCTTCTTTAATTTGAAAACACATTACGTTAGTATCTGCCAATGCTTTAATATATTCTATTAAAATCCCATATTTAGAATTATTATATTCATAATAGAATCTCCCTATTTCACCAAGCAATCTAGAGAACTCTTCACGCTCTTTAAGATATTTATGCGCTATGTAAACTTCCCAAAATTCATGTTCTAAAATAACTTTTCTTTTTTCGGCTGGTAAACTAACGTAATTTTCTGGTATATAAATTACCCCCCCTTCCTCTGTTTTGTAACTACTAAATCCTTTATCGGTAAACATAAGCTGAATTTTTGTGCAACCTTTATCTTTTAATTTTTGAAAAATCTTTCTAAATCTGCTGTCATTTAAATCTATTTCAATAACTCTTTTTAAATGCGAACCTAAAAATGAATAATCGATATTAATAAGAGCTAAATCATCTCTTGTTATTCGCAAAGATTCATACTTTAATTGTAATAAATTTAAAAATATACTTTTATTTTCAGACTGATAAAAACATAAAACTTGAATTACCAAAAAGATAATAATTAAAATAAATTTTTTTTCTAAAACCATATTCATTTAAACAAAAGAATCACAGACTGAACTCTCCCTTCTCGTGAAGTCGAAGGTTTTGCTAAAAAACCTTCCGGAGTCCATATCATAGGATCTCCACCATTATCCAATAACACCGCATTTTGTATAGAGTCTTCTTGAAATTCAGGACAGTTTTTAAGCCAATCTGTAATACCCCGTATTGTTCCCCCCTTAAAACCCGACTTTCCTAAAACTGTAAGAGATATAACTTCGCCACTTTCTGTAACTGCTTCTATATGATGTGGATAAACACCTAATTTTAAAACTATATTTACCTTTTCTTCTCCTATTCTATAATCTCCTCTTTCTTTTACAGTCTTTGAACTTTTTACTTCAGTATAACCGATATAATTTAATGCTTTTCTTAAATCATTTTCATTTAGATAGATTCTTACTCTATCAGAAGTTATATAAAACTGACCGATGCTTTCTACATCATCTAAAGAATTTGCCTGTACATACCCTAATTCTTTAAGAGAATTTCTTAAAGAATTAATTTTCTCATCGCTTAATTCCATATTTTCATAATCTAATAATCTATCTAATGCAATAGATTCACCTTCTAAAGATTCTTTTACTTTTATTTTATCATTCTCAAACAATTGATACATTCCAAAATATATTCCTCCGCTTAGCATTGTTTTATCGGAAATAACAACGGGTAATTTTAAAATATGTCTTAAATCGTCATATTCTTTATAAATTTCAGTAGGGGCTACCTTATTCCCCTCTCTAATTAATCTTTGTCCATAAGTAGCACTTTGAATTTTATCGGTAATATCTTCTTCTGTTACGCCATCTTGCGTGATATTCACTTTAATAACTCTAACATCTTTATTTTCATCTTCTTCATATTTCAAATCTTCTACACTAACTCTACCGTTTTCCCAAATAACCAATGATGAATATAAAAAACCATTTTTGCATCTCTCAAACACAGGTTCGTCTCTGGTTTTAATTAATTCTCCATTTATATAGCCAACAAAATACCTGTTCCAGGCAAGATTGCCATTTCCTAAAATAGCAATTACTTCTAAGTCATTGCCATTTTGTTCTACAAATCTATCAGCATGTTCTTGAGGAAGGACCCTAATATCAAAAGCTAAATCGTGGTCTATAATTTCCTTTCCGTTTTCCGGGTTAATTAATCTTACAATACCATGTTGACGGTCAAAAGTATAAGTTCTTCCTTTCGTCTTATCATCCATTTGTATAGCCATTTGAATTTCACCTTCGGAAGGATTAAACTTAACAAAATGTATATCCGTCGGTTCGGCTCCAACCGATATTTGCTTTAAATGTGTGTATACAATTTTATCCGAAAGAAATACACCGTGCCCGCTTCTGGTCAATCTAAAATTACTCTCTACACATATATAATCGTAATCTGATATTCCAAAAGACAATACGGTTAAACTCAATACAACGATAACTGCCAAACTTTTTATTCCTCTAACCTTTCCCATAAGTTACCTTAATATCTATATTTACACTCTTGGGTTTTTATTAATATGTTTATTTAGATAATAAACTTTTAGTATCTATAATTAATAATTGATTATCCTCAACCCACATAGTTATTCCGAATACATCTACTCTTGCACCTCTTTGTAAAGCATTTTTTATATCTTCTGCAATTTTATCAAATTCCTCCCTTATGTCAGAGATACTAATGTCATCTAAAATATTATCAATTTGATCCCATGCACTATCAGAAGTATTTCTAATCATTTTAATTTCCATATTGGTAGAATTTACTAACTGAGCATTTAAATATATCCACTTAATTACATTTTTAGGTTTCATATTTCTTATTAAAAAAGTAGTATAATCGAAACTCATGTTTTGCATAAATCCATTTAAAAAAAAGGTTTTTTCTTCTACAGTAATATCTTCTTCGTACATCTTTGTAACTACACTTGGTATATTTTCCTTAATTTTTTCTACGTTTATATTTTTTTCTGAATCTAACAAAACAACAGGACCACCTAAAAGACCAGACAATCTAACTTCATGAAACATGCTTTTTAACTCACGCAAATTATCTAATTTAGAATAATATAACCTCTCTGTTAAATATTGATTGGAAAGTTTACCCTGACCTACAGCATTCACATCAACAATGTTTAATATCATCAACATTTTTAAAAATTTATCTCTTTCTTTTATGTCATTTTCCTCCATATATTGAATTAGCTTTTGCGGCGGAACTTCTCCCAATGAAATCATACCGGGATCAGCATGAGTAAATATAAGATGCAAAATAAAATTTACCTTCCTATTTTCCAAACCTAACTTTCTCAATAAATCACCAGCCAACCTAACTCCATCCTTATAATGGTCCCCTAAAAGTAATTTCCCATAATCATGTAAAACACTTGCAATCCAAAAAATCTCTCTATTCTCTGGCTTAGATAGTATTTCTTTATAAACACCTACCGCTTTTTCCAAATTACTTTTATCTAACTCAACCTCTCCATCTCTTCTTTGATTAAAATAATCATAATTACCTTCTAATAACATCTGTAAACCTTCTATAACTGTCTTGTTGTGCATATCGGCATCCATGAAACTTCCATCTTCCAACATCCAGGCTGCTGTTCCTTCTTTTTTGCTTAAAGCAGAAAGCGCCGTTATAGAATAAAAATAATCAAAAACATTTTTAATATCAGCTTCGCCTTCAGTTACGGCTTTTCTTAAAGCAACAAATTCAGTTTTATCAAAAACAGAAATCTGTTTATGCAACCCCAAGATAACATTCTCAATTTCTTTAACTAACTCATCTTTTTTTTCAACATTGGCAATTTGTTGAGCTTCAACTAATAAATTCTTAATTTTCGATATATTTTTTGAAAATTGATCTACTCTCACCAAACGATATATATCATTTGATGCGATGCAAACTCTATTTGCTTCCAAAAACAAATTTGCAACAATAAACAAACACCCTATTATGAACAATTTAAAAATATGTCTATTTTTATACAAATACATCATTTCTCCTATTATATACAAATTATTATTTTTTGAATCTTTTAGATAAAAAAGTCCTACTTGCAAGCAGGACTTTTTTTATACCTGATTTTAATATACTCATAATAAATTAATATTCTTTACATCTTCATTTATCTTTCGATTTCTTCTAACATTTCATTTAATTTATTAAGCTGTTCGTTTATAGTAGCATCTGCATTATTATCTTTTTGCTCCCATTCAGTATAATCTTCAAAAACTTGTGAATAAACTAGCAATTTTTCAAATTCATCTTCAAAATTTCTGATACCGTCTAAATACATTGAATAAATCATTCTCTTAGTACTTATAACAGCATCTTCTTGAGATATTTCCTGATGCCCTGAAAACATATAAGGGGCCGCCTGTCTTAAATACCCTGTAAGAGTATCTAAAGGTATACCTAATTCTTCTATAACGTCATCTGCCCTATTCAAAATCTCTGTATCTCTCCCAGTAGATACTGCAGCTATAAAACCATTAAATAATTCTTGAGCAGTTTCATCACTTAACGGATTACTACCCTGACTATTTTTAACTATATTTTTCTCTTTAGCATTTAGCGAAGCCCATGGATTATCTGCTTTGGTCATAACATCTACAAAAATAGGTAATTTTTCTCTTTTGTCTGCTTCCAGAATTCTATATAATTTTTTATATTGTGAATCAGAAGATAATACACTACCAACAGCTGTTCTTTGGATATCGTAACCGTTACTTATCCTCGCTTTTTGGACAACAACCTGAGCTATTGTCTCAAAGAAATTGAGTTTAGCAATTTCATAGCTTTCACCGAATGCTTCTTTTAAACCTTCTCTTTCCGCCTCAGTAAGCATAGACCAAGCATCTGTCATAAAAACTTCGTCTTCTCCTATACCTAATGTATATTCTTCAGGGACAAGATTATATTCGGTTTCATAAACTATGCGTTTTTGATTCCATTTTTGAGCAAGCTGAACAAGACGATTAGATATCCCATTAGGATAGTTTACAGTCTCCAGAGTGGTCAAAACTGTATCATAAACGCCATCCATTCCCTTAACTGCACTAATAGTATCAAGGATACCTTCTTCAGCCCGTCCCATTGTATGATTCAAGAAAGGCGAAGCAATTAAAGAACCAAGCAGGAACGAACCAAATGCCATCGGCCATATAGTAGGACTAAAGGCAGCTATTCCTAAAGTTGCAGCTGAAGCAGACATCCACGTTGACTTGAGCGTTTTTATCATCTGATTATTAGTTAATCCAGCTGATGCCTGACCGAAAACGCCCCATTCTATCTTTTCTCCAAAAAAGGCACCTTTCAGATGTTTAAATGCATTGGGAATTCTATTAACAATATTCTGTAATAATATCTGACTTCTACCCATATCTCTTAAACTTGACATAAAACCGGTTATTTTCGTTTTAGGATAATGAAACATATAATATAAGCTTCCCATGGTAAGTGCAAAATGCGAAAGCAATAATGGATTACTACCTATAGCAACTCCCATATCAGGTAAAAATTCAGACGCAAACCAAGTACCTACAAATAGGGGTAGGCTCAAATCGAGAGAAATTCCTACAACATTCATTAGCATATGCCATTTAAGATGTCCAGGAATAGGTGTATTTTCCCACTGCCCTTCCTGGTTTAACGTTCCCAATCCCGGAATACTACTATATAAAAAATTATAAATATCTCCCTCGTCCCATCTAACCTGACGCGCAAGACCCTGGATATAATCAGCTACATCCCCTTCCAAAAGATGCATTATTGTCTGAGGCATATCACCTGCTGTATCAGGAGGAGATACAGACCTCATGTATTTTAATGTTAAATCTGCCTGCGTCCTTGAAAATCCAAGATTTAGCAAAGACGCAACTATTATATCTTCACTTAACTGATTCCTGTTAGCTAAACCACGCTGTAAGTTTTCCGCAACTTCCATATTCTCAACTAATTTACCTATACTAAAAACACTTTTAAACCAATCTCCATAACCAGCTATATAAGGAATGCCTACAAATCTACCTCGTGAACCAAATTCTGCCAATGAAGATTCCCCTGGATTGCTTACCAAAACAGGAGTTCCAAAACCTGCCATACCACGAATAAGCTCTCCATTTTCCACAACAGGCTGATTTAAAGGATCTTCTAAAATCTGTAACATTTTCATTGCCACACCAGCTGGAATAATATTATCCTGATCCATAACAAATCTGTATTTTCTATCTGCTAACTTAGTTATATCACCAACAATTTGATCTAAGGCAACTTTAGTTCTCCTAATAAGATACTCATCTCCATTTGTATCCTTCCAAACCATCCAATCCTGTGCTACTACGCTATCTCCAACAATTTTCCAGTCAGTTCTTATAACTCTTGGAAATACTTGATATTGTTCTTTGCCAAATACTTTCCTCGCAGCATTCCTCCAATATGTACGCTGAGCTGCCTGATTATTATCAGCTTTATTCGTAAATTGATTTAATTCGTCCTGAATCCTTTTATATTCTTCGCTATCAATTTCCTCTACTTCACTAAGCCCACTTTCTCCCACCTTATAATATTCAACATCCGCAGTCTCATGACGTTTAGAATTATTTCCAGTTTCATTGGCAACTTCCATATTCTGAATCATTTGATCTATATCTATACCACTGAATCTATCTTCACCTGAACTGTTTATAATATCCAGCAATGACTGGTCAATGTTTTGATCACTACGAAAACCTGTTTCTTCACCGTTAGCCAAAGGCGTTAAATGATTGACTATAAACTGAGCCATATCATTTAAATTTCCTCTTTTAAACCAGTATTGAACCGGAACATGCATATGTATTACTTCACTACCATTTTCTTGTAAAAATTCTTCATTTTCTTGTATAAATTTTTCAACATCTGTCTGTTTTCCATAATTTTCAAAGGTCAGTATTACAAAAGGCATACCAGGATTATTCGAAATTGTTTCCTTTATTCCTACTGGCATACCCCCACAAGGAAAAACCATCATTGCTTTATCTGTTAAATATGTCCCTGGCTTAACACCCGATACATAATTAGGGGTCGTAAAAAGTTTGCTCATATACTTATCTACAACTAATTCACCACGAGGTAACGCCGACATATATACTAAACCAGAAAGAAATGCCTGCAATCCTACACTTCCTGTAGCCCAATTAAGACCGAAAAAATAAGGCAAACTGAAAACAGCAGCAGCTAAAAGGTCTAATGAAATACGAGACGCCAAAGGATGCGTTTCCAGAGTATTTTTAATATTTCTCATAACATTAGCAGGTATAGCTTTTACTGCATCTGCAATACCAGCTACCAGAGTTTCTTGCTGGTTTTGACGTAAATCCTGTATCCTCTCTGAAAATGTAAGTTTAATTCTCCCCTCAAACTGTCTCCTGCCTTGTGGATCAAGAGTATAATATGCAGGGTCTGCTTGTATTTGATTACCTAAAAGTTCAGCTTCGGATACGGCAGCCATTATATTTTGTGCTATATGTTCAGGAGATATAACTCTTGAACGACTAATATCCCATATTGCCCAGAACATCAAAGCTTGAGCTTCTAATGACCTCATCTTAAATTTTTCATTAGAGCTTAGTATAGGCGCCATACGTTTAACTACATCTCTATATGTCTGTTTCTGACTTTCACTTAATTTCGCATAAAAAGAATATTCTGTACCTACAGGAGAATCTATCCAACCTAAAACATCACTGGCTGCATCGATACTACTATAACCTCTAATTACCCTAAAAGAAATATTTTCAAGACCAGAAATATCTCTCGTAGCCAATGCATCAGACGGAGAAAAAGCTAAAAGCTGCGTAATGATAAAAATTTCAATAAAACAATATAATAATACCTTAACAAGTGTTGATTTATTAGTTTTAGTCAAATTAATCATTATCTATCACCGCCTTCTAATATCCTAAATCTAACATTTTTGACATTAGATAATCTATACAATTCTTTGGGCACCCCTCCTATAGTAATATCCTCAAGAAAGACACTATAATCTTCATATAAAGGTATAATAATCTGTTCTCCATCAAAACTATCAATATTAAATGTATGCGTTTTTTGAACACCATTTTCATATTCAACAACAGCTTCTAATGTATAAGGTTCATCGGCCGAATCAACATTAACTCTTACATGAGTCGTATATTCTTCTATTTGGTCCTCCGAAATAAACAAACTATTTCCATCAGAGAAAGATATATTAAAATCACCATATCTTTTAGGGGTCCTGCCTAACATATTATCAATCTGCCTTTTTAACCTACCTGATTGCGAAGACAACCAAGAATTTATTATAGACACATTGGTAACTTTACGGACAAATGCACTTAAATCCCTTGCGTCATCCGAATTATTAACTAAATCAAGAGACCTGCCAAACCACAATTCCATGAAAGGTCTAAGTTGACCGGTTACTAACAGACTCTCTGTTATTTCTTCAAAAGTATATGAATCCGCACCATCCTTATCCATAAATTTTAAAAACTTCCCCCATAAACTTAATTCTTGTATTCCTCCTTTCATCATACTTGCTATTCCAGCTAAGAAACCGGCATCTTTACCGTCAGGATTCATAATATCCAATTTCCTACCCAATAATTCTTTTACATAAGGTTGTAAAGAATTTTGAATTTCTATTTCTTCACGATATATCTGCATAGCCTCATTCCAACCTTTTCTATCTGCTAACTCCAACAATCCAGGTAAACGACCCCCAGGATAATCCATTCCCTCTATATAAGGTGAAATTAGCCCTGAATGTTCCGAAAATAAAGGATAAAACTCAAATGGACTATTAGCATACTCTTCTAATTCGGGATAATATGCAGTTCTTGGCATCTTT
>JAGYNU010000004.1 GCA_018399975.1 Candidatus Omnitrophota bacterium | reverse complement strand
GGTATAGAGGCAGGCATAAATTTTAAGTTTTTCGATAACGTTTTAACTTTTTTAAATTTTTCTTATCAAAAAACTAAATTTAAAGGAGATAATTATTCAGGTAATGAAATTCCTGCTGTGCCCAATTGGTTGGGAAATGCTGGGTGTAAAATAGAACTTTCTGATAAATTAAATTTATCTATTATAGGAAAATATGTAGGCGATAGATACATGATAAGCGACCAGAAAAACCAGGTTGACAAGTTAGATTATTATTTTACTATTGATGGTAAACTATCTTATGTTAGGGACAATGTAGAGATATTTTTAGGAATCAATAACATCTTTGACGAAGAATATTCAGAATATGCTGTGACTAATTCTACGGGAACGGCTAAAAATTACTACCCTGCTCCAGAGAGAAATTTTGAAGTAGGCATTAGTTATAGATTTTAGAAGGGGAGAATATATTCAATAATTTATTTTTCTAAAATAGCGTCAAAAATTAATTCTGTCCCTAAATCGCCTTTAAGTCCTAATGAAATAATTTTTGAATTAACTTCTTGATGTGAACCTATGTTAAATATTAAACCTTCAGGACCTAAAAGTCTAACTACAGGTCTATCATTAGAAAATATGCTTTCGAAACTATCGCCTATGTATATGGATTGATTATAACCTATTTCCAAATCATTATGCAGAAACTCTAAAACTTTGGATTTGTCAACCGGAGTGATATCTATTGCGTGATAGTTGCTTCCTCCGTTAACTGTTATGCCTAAAGGAGATAGTTTTTCGTTGAAGAACTCAACATATTTTTCCCATCTTTCTTTTGTTCTAGGAATATCTTCAAGGAAAACTACACATTTGTAGGTTGAGTTAGTATCGTTATTTACTGAAAATTCTGATTTTTCAAACTCATTTCCGAATTCTGAATTTGAAAATAGTTCTATAGTATCTTTGATGATATTTGTTTGATTTTCTGTAAACGTATAATCGCAATCTTCTATTTCCTGTATTTTGCCGTCAGGTGAGAATTTATAACCTGCACTTCCTCCATATGCAAAAACATATAAGTTTTCCCAGGCAGTATAATCGGAAGGCAATAAATTTATTACCCTAATCATAATATTTTCTAATCTTGCCCCTGTTACAATAGCGAATTTTTTATTTTGGTTTTGTGTCAAATCTACTATTTGTTGTATTAATTCTTGTCTTACTTTATCTGTAGTTTTGGATCCTGCAGCTAAAGTATAGTCTAAGTCAGAAAGTATAAGTTCAATATCTTTGTCAGAGAATAATTCGTTTAATTGTTGTCTTATTTTTGTTTTTACTATGTCAAGCAATTTACCTTTAGCAGCTTCTTGGTCGATTATAACATCTGTCTGTGGATGATTTTGTAAGACAGAAGCAGGAATGTTAATAGTAGGAGATTCTTCTACACTTTGATAAATAGCATTTGCTTTTCCAAGACCTGAAGCTATGAGCATTATTTTTTTAGCTTCAAGGATTGTTTTTAATCCTATAGTTATTGCATTAGTTGGGACTTGTTTTATGTCTCCTTCGAAAAAACGGGCATTGGCTTTTCTCGTAGTTTCACTTACAGGAACTATCCTGGTTTGTGAGTTAATACTTGAACCGGGTTCGTTAAATGCTATGTGTCCGTTTGGCCCGATTCCTAAAAGCATTATGTCTATTCCACCTTTATCTTTAATTAATTGTTCATACGCTTTGCAAAATGCGTCCAGATTTTTTGATTGAGTATTTATGAAATACATGTTTTCTTCTGGAATTTCTAAAGGTTCTAATATATCTTTTCTGAGTTGATATTGATAGCTTTGCGGATGGGTAGGTGGTAAACCTATATATTCATCTAATTGAAAAAATATCACTCTTGACCAATCTATTGAATCTTTATATTGATTTCGTAATAATTCATATATTATCTGAGGAGTCCCTCCGGTAGGGAGGCTTATTGTACAGTATTTTTTTGAATCTAACACTTTTTTTATTTTTTTTATCAACATTTGTGTTACAAATTTGCTAGCTTCGGTTTTATTATGTGCTATAATAAGATTATTATTGTCTATTCCTGAAATTAACTTGTTATTTATTATGTTACGTATAATTCTAAAGATAGATTGATTGAAAGATAGAACGTATGATTGGTTATATAATATATTTGATATGCCAATAAAATTTAAAATTACTAATATGTTTATTACGAGTATTTTTTTATTTACATTTTTCATAACTGTATATTTTAAAATAAGATATACGCAAATTATAAGTATATATTAATAATGTGATATATTAAAATATGCCATATATTTTTATATAAATCAAATTAACATGCATAAAAATCTTTTGTAATATATTAGTTGTTAAGTGACATTTTCGGTTTCATCTTTATATTTTAGATAACATTTAATAAGTGGTTTTATATCTTTTAATATAATACTTAAACTTTTTAATTTTTCTTTTATTTTTTATGTATATTTGATATAATTAAAATGGATTGGGAAAGTTAGCATTTTTATAATTTTAAGTTTTAAAAGGACTTTCCGGCTTCTATTCTTATCTCATTCTTTTAGCATCCCCTAATAGCTATTTTAAAAATATAATGTTAAGAGATAAATTAAATACAGGTTTGTATATTATATAAAATTAAATTTAATTACAAAAGGAGAGTAAAATGGATATAAATAATTTACAGGAGAAAGAAATTTATGACAATAATATAAATGATTTTGATGAATGGAAAGATTATAAGTGGCATCTCAAACATTCTGTAAAAAATATAGAAACATTTGAGAGATTAACCGGAATAGAATTCGAGAGAGGAGAAAGAAATAAAATACAGAAGACAATAGATAAATTCCCTGTTTCTATAACTCCTTATTATTTATCATTAATTGATAAAGAAAATTATAAACTGGACCCTGTTTTTAAACAGGCTTTTCCAGATCCTAATGAATTAATTATTACAAAATATGATATGCGAGATCCGTTACATGAGGATGAAGATAGTCCGGTAGAATGTATAACACATAGATATCCTGATAGGGTTTTATTTACTATAAGCAATAAATGTGCTATGTATTGTAGACATTGTACAAGAAAAAGAAAGGTAGGAGATGTTGATTATATTCCTTCTAAAGATGTGATAGAACGTGGTATTGAATATATAAAGGAAACTCCCGAAGTAAGAGATGTATTATTTTCGGGGGGAGATCCTTTGATGTTATCCGATGATTATCTTGATTGGATTTTAGGTAAGGTAGAAAAAATTCCTCATGTAGAGATAATGAGAATTGGGACCAGGATGCCGGTGGTATTACCTTTTCGTATAACGGATAGTTTAGTAGAAGTGTTAAAGAAACATCATCCACTATGGATAAATACACAATTTAATCATCCCAGAGAGTTGACTGATTCAGCTAAAAAGGCAATAGATAAATTAGCTGATGCTGGCATACCGTTAGGTAACCAGGCGGTTTTGTTAGCGGGGGTAAATGATTGTCCCAGAATTATGAAAAAACTTATGCAGAAGTTACTTCAGAATAGAATCAGGCCTTATTATTTATACCAATGTGATTTAACAGAAGGTTTATCCCATTTTCGCACGCCTGTTGGAAAAGGTATTGAAATTATAGAAAATTTAGTAGGGCATACGAGTGGATTAGCAGTACCTACTTATGTAATAGATGCTCCCGGCGGGGGCGGTAAAATACCAGTAATGCCTAATTATTTGATTTCATGGTCTACCCGTAAGGTAATATTACGAAATTATGAAGGAGTAATCACGTCGTATAAAGAACCTGATTCATATGAGCCGGTTTTCTGTGATAGAGATTGTAATAATTGTAAATTGAATTTAAAACTTACCGGAGCTCCGGAATACAAAGCTACAGGAATAGTAAAATTGCTTTCTTATTATGATAGAACCCTTTCTCTTACTCCAGAAAATACTGATAGAATAAATAGAAGAAAAAAATAAATTCGATAATTAAGGCGTAAAATATGAAAAATATAGTAGTTGTAGGCAGTTGGGCTAAAGAACATATAACAATTAAAAATATTAAAGGTAATTCTTTTTATAGAGTTTTCTGTTATCTTGATGCAAAAAATCCGGGGATTATTTCTTTAGTTGATGGTTATAAAATTGGCAGTTTATATGATTTGAGTGGCATTGTTGAGTATGTTAAGTCCATTTGTGCAGATTTAGTTTTAATAACAACTGCTGTTCCGCTTTCTTTAGGTTTAGTAGATAAATTAAAACATGAAGGGGTCCTTGTATTTGGACCTGGGAAAGAGGCTGCAAAATTAGAATGTGATAAAGTATTTACTAGGAATTTAATGAAGAAGTATGGTATTAATGTAATTCCCGAATTTGAAGTTTTTAAAGATAAAAATAAAGCAATTAATTATGCAAAAAGTTTAAAATGGGAAGTTGCAGTTAAACCTGTAGGTCTTACAGAAGGGTTGGGAGTTAAAGTTTTTAAAGAGCAGTTAAAAGACAAAGAAGATGTTATTGATTATATACAAAAAATTTTACATAATAAAATTGGAGGTATATCCAAGGTTTTAATAGAAGAAAAGATTAAAGGACAAGAATTTACGATTCAGACTTTAATATATAAAAATACTATCGTTTTGACTCCGGCAGTTCAGGATTTTAAAAAATTATTACCTGGGGACAAAGGGTTAAACACGGCTAGTATGGGTTCATATTCTGATGTTGGATATTTATTACCTTTTATAGAAGAAAAAGATTATGAATTTGCTTTAAATATAGTTAAGAAGACAATTCAAGTTTTTGAAAAGGAAACCGGCCAAAAATGCTGTGGTTTTTTGTACGGTCAGTTTATATTAACTGATGATGGCGTTAAATTGGTTGAATATAATTTTAGACCTGGGGACCCGGAGTGGCTTAATACATTGTTTATTTTAGAAGATAATATAGCAGATGTGATTTTTAGTTTATTAAAAGGGGAAGATATTAAACTTTATTTTCAAACTAAAGCTACAGTTTGTAAATATATAGTTCCTAAAGGATATCCCATGGCATTAAATAAGAATTTGAATATTTCTTTTCCAAAAGACAAAATAAGAAAATTAGGAGTAGATTTTTACTATAGTTGTGGAATTAAAGAGGATGGAATGTTAAATGTAGGAAAGGAGAGAGGAATTGCTTTTATTTCAAAAGGAGATACTATTTTTGAAGCCAATAGAAAAATTGAGAAAGCTATTTCTTTAGTAAATGGAGATTTTCATTACCGTAAAGATATTGGTTCTGAAAAGATGGTTGGTAAAAAAAAGGATTATCAAAAAAATGGATAAATTAAATGTAAGGCGAGTAAAAGAATCTGATTTTTTAGAGGTTCATAAATTTGTATTAGGTTGTAAACCTCTTGAATTGTATCCCAAACATTTATATAAGATAATATTTAGGTATTTTGGGAACACTTGTTATATCTTAAAATCCGATGGTAAAATCATAGGATTCATTATGGGATTTGTTTCTCAGAGACATAAAGATACGTATTTTCTTTGGCAAATTGGAATAGAACCTTTTTCCCAAGGACAATCCATAGGTTCAAAGATGTTGTCTGAATTGGAGAAAGAAATTAAAAATTTGAGTTTAAAAAGAATAGAAACAACAGTAGATCCGCAGAATATAGCATCTAAAAATCTATTTAAGAAAAACGGATACAAAAATATTAGTAAAAGAGAAGGGAAAGTCGTTAAGATAAAAGATTCTTTTGCAGTTAAAGATTATTACAGTCCCGGAAGAAATTTTATATTATATGAAAAAAGAATTTAAAAATTGTGTATATTATTAAAATATTTTGTATCTCATTGGTACTGATAAATCTTATCTTCTTTTTAATTTAATAGAATTTGGCTTGACAAATGAAAAAGGGCATGCTATGTTTATGTTGGAAATGGGAATCATTTTCAATAAGCAACAATAAGGAGTAATTTTTTTATGTCGAGGACAAGAAACAGAAATTTTCCATGGTGGCATCAGCAGTTTGTAGATAATGGTTATAGAATAACTGAGCCTAGGCAAGCTATATTAAAGGTTTTAAATAAAACTGCTGGCCATTTAAGTGTAGAAGATATTTATCATCAAGTTCATAAAAGATATTCTAATATTGGCTTAACTACAGTTTATAGGACAGTGGGCTTATTGGAGAATATGGGTATAGTTAGAAAGCTTGATTTTGGTGATGGAAGAGCAAGGTATGAGTTATCTAAGGGGCCTCAAGCTATTCATCATCATCACTTAATATGTAAGAATTGTGGGAAAGTTATCGATTATAAAGAATATTTGGATAATGAATTGAAATTTGTTAATAAGGTTGAAGGTTTACTGGAGAAGAAGTATAATTTTAAAATAGATTCGCACCAGTTAAGTTTTTATGGTTTGTGTGAAAAGTGTAAATGAGCAATAGGTAACAGGTAGCAGGTAACCCCGTAGAAATAAGATTTCACGGGGCCAGCAAGATACAAGATACAAGAAACAAGATACAAGTAAATATACAATATACAATAAACACCTGTCTGCCGACAGGTCCGCCGCGGCGGGCAGGCAGGAATTACAAACAATAAACAATATACAAGTAACAAGTAGCAGGTAACAAATAAATTACAAATAAAATATAATAATCAAATAAAATCAGAGAAAAGCAACAAATGACGAAAAAACAAATACATAATTCTGTGATACGAAGTTTGATATCTGTTGTCTGTTCTCTGTAGTCTGTAGTCTGTTTTCTGTTGTCTGTAGTCTGAAATCTGTAATCTAAAAAGAAAGTGAGTAAAAATGGAGGATTCTCTTAAAAGTTTATATGAATATGTATCTACAGGAAACATTTCAAAAGTAGAAGAAATTGTAAAAAATGCCTTAGAAAAAAATATTCCCATAAAAAATATATTAGATGACGGATTATTATATGCAATGGGAATAATAGGTGAAGAATTCAAAGAAAACAGAATCTTTATACCAGAAGTACTAATTGCTGCTAAAGCTGTTCATGCAGGATTATCTATATTAGAACCGTTATTCACAAGCGAAAATATCAAGCATAAGGGTGAAATAATAATTGGCACTGTTAAAGGTGATTTACACGATATAGGTAAAAATTTAGTATCTATGATGTTAAAAGGAGCAGGCTTTAAAGTTTTTGATTTAGGAGTAGATGTATCTAAAGAAAAATTTTTAGAGGAATTAAAAGACAAAAATATAACTATCGTCGGAATATCATGTTTGATTACTACTGCTTTACCAAATATGAAAAGTACAATTGAGTATTTAAGAAATGAATCTTTTAATGGCGGAGTAAAAATTATGGTAGGAGGAGCAGCAGTGACAAAGGATTATGCTGAATCGATTGGAGCAGATGCCTATGGAGAAAATGCTTCTGATGGTGTAGCTTTAGCAAATAATTTTCTTAAAATTTTATCAACGGAAAAATGATATCATGGCTTTTTTTGAAAAAGAGAAAAATTGGGTTAAAAAATCATCAAAAAAAATAGATATTCCGCCTAATATATGGGCTAAATGTAAAAATTGCGGGAAAATAATATTTAAAAAATCATTAGAAGAGAACTTTAAAGTTTGCCCTAAGTGCGGACATCATTTGTCACTTACCCCTAATGAAAGAATTGATTTACTTTTAGATAAAAATAGTTTTAAAGAAATAAATAAAAATATTGCACCTAAAAATCCATTAAATTTTAAGAATCCACATAATTATACTGAAAGACTTAAGTTGGAGCAAAAAAAAACCAAAAATTTTGATGCAGCAGCAACAGGGACAGGAACATTAAATAATAGAAAAGTTGCAATAGGAATAACCGATTCTCGTTTTATTATGGGTTCTATGGGTTCAGTAGTCGGAGAAAAAATTACAAGGATAGTAGAATTAGCCCAAAAAGAAAGATTGCCCCTTATAATTATCTCTGGATCTGGCGGTGGAGCTAGAATGCAAGAAGGAATGTTTTCTTTAATGCAAATGGCTAAAACTTCCGCGGCTATATCTAATTTTCAAAAAACTGGAGGATTATTTATATCGATATTGACTAATCCTACTATGGCCGGTGTCTTAGCAAGTTTTGCATCATTAGGCGATATTATTATTGCAGAACCCAAAGCTTTAATAGGATTTACAGGGCCTCGAGTAATAAAACAAACGATTCATCAAGATTTACCCGATGGTTTTCAACGTTCAGAGTTTTTGTTGGAACACGGACAAATTGATATGGTTGTCCATAGAAAAGAACTAAAAAAAACGCTTAATTCAATATTCGATATTTTATTGATTAACACTTGATTTTTGCCAACTTCAATATATATAATAATTAAAGTTTTTGATTAATTAAAATTAAAAGAGGTATTTTATGGCTCAGGTAAGTTTAAAAAATGTTAGTAAAACCTACTTAAAAAATATAGAAGCAGTTAAAAACTTTAGTTTAGAAGTCGATAATAAAGAATTCGTAGTATTAGTTGGCCCATCTGGATGTGGTAAATCCACTACTCTTAAAATGATAGCTGGTTTAGAACAAGTAACAGATGGAGAAATATTTATCGGAAATAAGATGGTTAACCATACTCCTCCCAAAGATAGAGATATCGCAATGGTATTCCAGAATTATGCATTATACCCTCACATGACTGTTTACGATAATATGGCCTTTGGACTAAAGCTAAGAAAATATCCTAAAACCGAAATAGAGCAAAGAGTTAAAGAAGCTGCCGAAATTTTAGGCATAGAAAAATTTTTAGAAAGGAAACCTAAAGAATTATCAGGAGGACAAAGACAAAGAGTAGCAGTAGGAAGAGCTATAGTTAGAAAACCTTTAGTTTTTCTATTTGATGAACCGTTAAGTAATCTTGATGCAAAATTGAGAGACCAAATGCGCACAGAATTAAATAAACTGCATATAAAACTTCAATCTACAATGATTTATGTAACTCATGACCAAATCGAAGCAATGACTATGGGAGATAAAATTGTAGTAATGAAAGATGGACACATACAACAGATAGATAAACCAAATAAACTCTATAATAACCCCATAAACAAATTTGTAGCTGGTTTCATAGGCAGTCCTTCTATGAATTTCATGAAAGGCACAATAATAAAACAAAATAGTAAGTATTATTTTAGCGAAGGCACCTTTAAAGTTAAAATCGTAGACGAAATGATTGAACAAATTAAAAATTACGAATCTAAAGATATACTTTTTGGAATAAGGTCTGAAGATATTTATGATAAACTTTTCACATCAGATGCACCTCCGGAAAACGTCGTAAAAGTTACTGTAGAAGTAGTTGAACCCCGGGGAGCAGAAGTGCAATTGTATTTAGATACGGGGAAAAACAGCTTTATTGCAAAAGTCGACCCAAGAGGGGCTCCGGAAGTTAATCAGGATTTAGAATTAGTTTTCGATATGAGTAAATGTCATTTTTTCGATATAGAAACTGAAAAAACCATTATATAATATAATTAATAAATGAGATTTACACATAATTTTCCGTTAGGAATTTTTCTTAATCAAAAAGAAATTTTCGTTCTAACGGATTTTTTTATCCGCCTTCGCAGAAAACCACGGGTTTACCCGTAGATGAATGCGAAAATTATGCTTCGGCGAGATGTCACCAAATAAAGGAGCCATCTAAATGTGTTGGCGGATAACCTCGGCGAAACCAAACACAATAAGTGTTTGGCGAAGACGGGTACATAAAGGTACCACAGGGCTTGCCCCGTGAAATATACTTTTGTATTTCACGGGGCGAGCCCGTGGGATTCCATATTTTTATGAAAAAATTTATTAGAAAAAGTTTTATTTCTTTACTATCCATTTTATTCTTTTTCGTCATATCTTTTATAAGTATAAAACTAGTTAATATAGAATTTGCAAATCTGAATATAAAATATGCACGAATTCACTCCTTACTATTAACCATAAATCCTCTTATTATGTTGCTATGGTTACTCATTGGGCCAATTTATGCAGAGATTATCTTTGGAATTAGTCTAATATTAATATTTTTAATAGCTATAGGTTTAAAAACCAGTTGTTTCTTGCTCCATGTTTTAATATTAACAATTAATATAATAATTTTAAATTATTTTTATAATAAATACATAGAAAAGAAAAATAAAGCTAAATTAAAATTAGAAGATTTAGAGGAACAGAAAAATACAATACTCAATCAGTATAATAAACAAAATGAAATGTCGAAAGCTTTTAATAAGAAAAAATATCGATATTCCATGCTCAAAAATTTTATCGAAGTATTAAGTTCTACACTCGATATAAACGAATTATCCGAACATATAATTGAAAAAACCCTTAATTTAATCGAAAAATCGAATATGTGTATTTTATATGGGATAGATGAGGTTAAATTAGAACTATCATTACTTTCAAGCAAAAGTGATAAAGGCAAAATCCATATAAAAGAAAAGCAAGGTGATATTTTCGATCAATGGGTTTTTCGCCACAGACAACCTATAAACATATATGATATAAACAAAGATTTTAGATTTAGCGCTAAAGATATAGAAAATGTAAAAAGAGATTTTAAATCCATAATTTCGGTCCCTCTAATTACAGAAAACCGAATAGTAGGAACTTTAAGGTTGGACAGCAAAAATGCAGGGGTTTACACCTCGGATGATTTAAGACTATTAGACATAATAGCTGACTTAAGTGCAACTGCTATTGAAAATGCACTATTATACAATCGCACCGAACAATTAGCGATAAAAGATGACTTAACAGAATTATTTGTAAGAAGATATTTTTATCAAAGTTTAAATAAACAATTTAGCATAGCATCAAGATATAACAAAGAAATAACTGTATTATTGATAGATATCGACCATTTCAAACAATACAATGATACTTATGGACATACTGCAGGAGATATTGTTTTAAAAGAAGTTGCTAAGATATTAATAGAAGAAACTGGGCCTAATGGAGTTGTAGCCAGATTTGGGGGGGAAGAATTTATAATACTTTTATCAGATTTATACAAACCATCGGCAATTAAAAAAGCTGAAAACATTAGAAAAAGAATACAAGATTACTCAATTATTCTTAGAAGAAAGAAAACAGGAATTACTATATCAATTGGAGTAGCAAACTATCCAAATGATACAAATTTAAAAAATGAATTAATAAATCAAGCTGATATAAATTTATACAAAGCAAAAACAGCAGGAAGAAATAAAGTATGTTATTCATAATTTTTATCCCAATATTAATTTTGCCAATAGCTTTAAAATTTAACATTAAATTATCATATACATTAACAATTATTATAAGTTTTTTGGTTTCGATATATGGAATATTTTTAAACCAAGACATATATTTCTTACTTATTACTTTAGCAGCATTGAATTCAATTCCATTAATTTCATATGAATTCAATAAAATTAAACGTGCCCAATTTAATAAAATAGATAGAAACAAAAATTTGACAAAAGAAACCTTGAATAAATTAGAAAAACGCATACAAGACTTAAAAACTGTAAATACAACCCTTTCAAATAAAGTTAAAGAAACGGCTAATTTATATGAAGTAACAAAAAAGATGTCTAAAGGACTAAAATTCGAACAAGTATTTAAAATATTTAATGATATAATACAAGAAAACTTTTCTTTTAAAAGTTGTAAATTTATAGTTTTTAAAGACCATCAATCTACTGATGTAGAATATTTCTTAGAAAAAAAAGAGGAAGATAGAAACATTCTTAAAACAAAAATTTCTACAGTTAAAATAAATACAAAAGACAAAAAAATAATCGAGAAAATAAAACAGATAAAAGAACCTTTTTTTATAAGCCAAAATAAAAGAGAACCAAAATCCATTTCTTTAGATTTTGAATTAGAAAATAATAGCTTACTTGCAATCCCTCTTTTTTCTGAAAGAAAAATAATGGGAATTTTAGTAATAACAGATTTGCCATATGAAAAATATTTTAATATTTTAATTTTTAGTGTTCAATTTGCACTACAGTTAAAAAAGGTTAGCCTCTACGAAAAAATACATGAACTTGCAATTAAAGATGAGTTAACAGGAGTATTATCGAGAAGGCACTTTCTGCAAAGATTTGGGGAAGAATTTAGGCGTTCTGCTAAACACCGCCTCTCTTTAAGTTTTCTGATGCTGGACATAGATCATTTCAAAAAACATAATGATAAGTATGGACATTTAGTAGGCGACCGTTTATTAAAAAAAATTTCGGATATTATTATTGATACAGTACGTGAAGTCGATTTAGTTGGTAGATTTGGTGGGGAAGAATTTGCAGTAGTATTACCAGATACAAATTTAGAAGGCACTAAACTTGTTGCAAACAGAATAAGAGAAGAAATAGAAAGTAATTCTTTTAAAATTTATGATGAAACCATAAATATAACAGTTAGTTTAGGAGCATGTCTGTATCCAGAAAATACAAGTTTTTTTGATGATTTAATAAATTATGCTGACATGGCCCTTTATCGAGCAAAACATGAGGGGCGTAATAGAGTCTGTCTATATAATCCCAAAATAGATAAATTCCCGTATCATAAAAAGTAAGATACAGGTTGCAGGTAACAGGTAACAGGTCGCAGGTAACAAGTAACAGGTAACAGGTAACAGGATACAAACAAATGACAAATTACAAATGACAAATTACAAACAATATACAATATACAAGAAAATTACAAACAATAAACAATATACAAGTAACAGGTAACAGGTTGCAGGTAACAAGTAACAAGTAAATTACAATATACAAATTACAAACAATAAACAATATACAAGATACAAATTACAAGTCACAAATAACAAATTGCAATATACAAACAAATTACAAATAAATGACGAAATCAGAATGACGAATGACGAAAACAATAAACAATAAATGACGAAATCAGAATGACGAAAAACAAGCTACAGGCTACAGGCTATCTGAGGTTAAGGAAAATTAGAACATAGAACATAGGACATAGGACATGAGAATGACAAATTACAATAACCAAACAAAATCAGAGAAAAGCAAGTGAAATGAGGACACCACTTAGTGAACGCCTGCCCGCCAATGTTTGTGGCGGGGTAGTAAAACTAAGTGGTATGACCGAATTTCATCCGCCAATGTTTGTGGCGGAATACAAATAAATGACGAAAACAAGCTGCAGGCTGCAAGCTGCAAGCTGCAGGCTGCAGGATACAAATAACAAACAATATACAAGTAACAAGTAGCAGGTAGCAGGTAACAAGTTGCAGGTAACAAGTAACAAGTAAATTACAATATACAAAAAACAAGTCGCAAGCTGCAGGTAACAGGTCGCAGGTAGCAGGTAACAAGTAATAAGTAACAAGATACAAGGTACAAATAATAACCAAATTCCAATAACCAAACAAAAGTATTAGTTTGAATATTAAATATTGAATATTGTATCTTTTTTGTTTCCTGTATCTTGGTTATTGTATCTTATTTGTGCTAATCTGTGTGGTGTTTTAAAAATCTGTGCTAATCTGTGTATTTGCGAACGAAGTGAGTAAATTAAAGGAGGGGAGGAAAAATGCAGAAACCAATTTTTGTTATAACAGGTATAATAATTTTTATAGTATTTTTAGTTGCAAGCGGTGCAATATTTACAGTCAATGAATATGAACAGGTAGTAATAACACAATTTGGTAAACCTATAGGTAGTCCTATAAAAGATGCGGGTTTACACTTTAAAGTCCCTTTTATACAAACTGCTAATTATTTCGATAAACGTATATTACAATGGGATGGTAAAAGAAATCAAATACCAACTAATGATAAAAGATATATTTGGATAGATACTACAGCAAGATGGAAAATTGTCCAGCCTTTAAAATTCTTAGAATCTGTAACAAACGAAATAGGCGCACAAGCAAGATTAGATGACGTTATATCTTCTGCTACCAGAGATGTTATAACCAGCAGAGATTTATTAGAAGTAGTTAGATCAACAGATAGATTGGAAAATATTTTAAAAGAAGAACAATTAATACTTGAAGTTAAAAGTCCTGCCAAAGATAAAACCTTAGATAAAAGTTTAACTGAAATGATATTAGAAAGAGCAACGAAAGATATCAGTGCCTATGGTATTGAACTCATAGATGTACGAATAAAAGGTATTAATTATGCAAGAGAAGTGCAAGAAAGGGTTTATGACAGAATGATATCGGAAAGACAACGTGCTGCTGAAAAATACCGTTCGGAAGGCCAAGGAGAAAAAGCAAAAATAGAAGGTAAAATGGAAAAAGAACTAAAACGTATCAACTCAGAAGCATATAAAAAAGCACAAGAAATAAAAGGGCAAGCAGACGCCGAGGCAATAGAAATATATGCCAAATCATATAGCCAATCTCCAGAATTTTACTCTTTTTTAAAAACACTGGAAACATATAAAAATACCGTAGATTCTGCTACTACAATATTGCTTACAACAGATAGTGAGTATTATAAGTATCTAAAAAAATTAAATGTAAATGAATAAATGTATGAAACTAAAATTAAAAATACCAGCATAAAAATACTAAAATATAGCTCAAGAAAAAACATCACAAAAGCTAAGATAATAAATACAACTAAAAAACTTTTAAAGAATGAAAAAGAACTAAGGAATTTTGTCAAACAAAATTTAGCTAAAAACAAAAAATCTATCTCATTCTGCATATCGGAATTCACAAAAGATACAAAAAACTGTCTTTATACTGCAAAGATTATAGCAGAAGAAATATTAGGATACTTAATCGACAAAACTCCTACAAAACAAATCTCTCTATATTTAGATAATATTGACTTTAACATATTTCAACAAATTTTTTCAAAACACGTTGAATATATTCAAAAGAAAACTTACCGTAATCCTATTCCAACCGTAGATGTAATTATAGAAATAAAAAACTCTATTGTTTTAATAGAACGCAAAAATCCACCTTTTGGGTGGGCTATACCCGGTGGATTCGTGGATTACGGGGAATCCTTAGAAAATGCTGCTAAACGAGAAGCAAAAGAAGAAACAAATCTAAAGATAAATCGATTAGAACAATTTCGGATTTATTCAGATCCTAAAAGGGACCCGCGATACCATACTATATCAACTGTTTTTATAGGAAGAATTAAAAAAAATAAAAAAATTAACTTAAAAGCAGGTTCTGATGCAAAAAAAATAAAATTATTTAAAATTTACCCTTTAAATAAAATAAATAATTTACCGAAAAATATGGCTTTTGACCACCTGGAAATATTAAAAGACTATGTTGAATTTAAGAAAGATATCCTATAAAGAGAAAGAAAGAGGATATCTTGATTAGATTTAATTATAGAAGATAAGGTTATAGTTGAAGTTAAGGCTGTAACAGGTAATATTCCCAGAGTATTTGAATTACAGGTTTTATCTTATTTAAAAGCATCGGGATACAAGATAGGATTATTGATAAATTTTGGTAATAAAAGTTGTCAGGTATAATCAAAGATTATATCTGAAGATTATAAAAGGAGGATACTATATGAAAAAAACAAAAAGTATAATTCTATTACTATTTGGTATTGGAGGAATCGCATTTGTATGCACCTTTGATATAATAGTTGGTAAACCTACAAACGATATTACAGGGCCAAAATCGATAACTGGTTTGATAATATCCAGTATATTTATTTTAATTGGATTAGTATCGCTTATAAAAAAGTAATTTATCTATGGATAAAACAGAAGTAAACGTAAAAAATTCTAAATTAGAATTATCAAAAGGCAATATTGTTTTTCAGAACACCGAAGCAATTGTAAATGCCGCTAATAAAAGACTGGCTCCAGGTGGTGGAGTAGCTGGAGCCATACACAATTCTGCAGGCCCACAACTTTGGAAAGAATGCAAAAAATTAAATGGATGTGAAACAGGTGAGGCAAAAATTACTAAGGCATATCAATTACCCAATAAATATATCATACACACTGTCGGCCCTGTATATCATGGAACAAAAGAAGATCCAAAACTATTAAAAAAATCATATCTGAATTCTCTTAAGCTTGCTGATAATAATAAAATCAAATCTATTGCTTTTCCTGCTTTAAGTACAGGAGCTTTTGGTTATCCAATCGAAAAAGCTGCCAAAATTGCTTTTGAAACTATAATAAAATATTTAAAAGGAAAATCTGAAATTAAATTGGTCAAAATGGTGTTACACAGTAATAACTTTTTTGAAATTCACAAAAACGTGCTCAAAAATATAAATAAAAATTAACCTATATAAAAATATAAAATAGCATTATGAGTTTTATTTTAACATTAATAATATTCTTTTTTGCCTTAACCATACACGAATATGCACACGGATGGGTAGCATATAAAAAAGGAGACAATACAGCTCTTTATTCCGGCAGGTTAACTTTAAATCCATTAGCTCACATAGATCCTATCGGAACAGTATTATTTCCTATATTTTTGCTTATAATGTCCGGAGGGCGATTTACGTTTGGATGGGCTAAACCAGTTCCAATAAACTATAATGCTTTAAGAGACCCTAAAAAAGATATTATCTGGGTGGGTTTAGCAGGCCCATTAGCTAATATTATATTTGCTTTTATTTTAAGCATTATTGTAAAAATATTTCCCCTTAATAGTTTTTTTTATCAAATATTAATAAATGGAATCTTTATAAATCTATTATTTGCAGTATTTAATTTAATCCCCATACCTCCATTAGACGGTTCAAGGGTAGTGATGGGTTTACTTCCTCCTGATTTAGCATACGAATACAGTAAAATAGAAAGATTCGGCTTTATCATACTTATAGTATTACTTATGTTTAATATTATCCACAAAATAGTAATTCCTATCGTAATTGGGCTTGCCAGATTAATGGGCATAAATCTCTATTAACTGAACACTTTTACGCCGGGCGAGAAAGTGTTCAGTTAAGCACAAAAATCTACCTTATAGCTTACCATAAAAAAACATATAACTATTTTAAAATAAACAACTTAAAAGTATAAAAATTTGACTTTTTGCTTTTCATTAGGTATATTTAGTTCAGGAATGCATTTATAAAAGGTTTTCAAATGGAAAAAACCATAAACTAATATAATGAAGATAAAAGGCAAAAAAAACATATATTACATAATAATTCCTTTAATATTATTTTATGCAGGCTTTTTATGTGTTAATTTCGAAAATAATTCTTATATATCGCATATCAATAGGATTATAAGAACTCCAAGTCAATATCCTAATAAAAATTTTATCGAATATAATCAAGAAATTAGCTTTAACGGTTATATTAAAAAATTTAATCAAAAAGAAGAATTAAATCTCATAAATAATGCAATACGTGAATTTGTTCTTAAAATACCAGAAGTTAATAATATATTAGGAATCTCAAATCCTATACCTCAACCCGGATATGGACAACCGTGTTAGAGCATACATGTATGAGGTAAATACAAATAAAGGACCAGTTTTAATATATCTAAAATGGGCAGAAGAAGACATCGAAGGAGAAAGGTTTGAAAAAGCAAGCAAATTAGGAATTGCTCCCCGCAGCATATATATCCCTTTAGGATACATAGTTTCAGAACATGCCCACGGAACAAAGCTAGGCGACTTAATGCATTATACAAATTGGATATCTGAAGAAAAAAATTATAGACAGCTTTTTAAAAAATTAGGAGAAAAATTAGCTATCTTAGAAAAAAATAACATTTTATATAGTGATTGGTTAAGTGAAAATACATTTGTTAAGAATGATGGAAAAGAAATAGAAATCAAAATTATAGATTATGAAGATACACGTTTAACTGCTTACGATGAATTTCAAAAAGAAAGAATAGCAATTTTCATTAGAAATCACACAACACCGACAGAACAAATCCAAAAAATAATTAATCAAATAGATATAAATGAAACTCTAAAACAAAAAATGTTTGAAATATTTAAAACAGCTTACTTAAAAGAATTAGAAAAACCAACTTAAAATATGAAAAATATTAAAATTATTATACTATTAGCCGTTTTATTTATTCTTTTTTTTAATTGTAATTGTTTTAGCCGTACTGTTAGAAAACCAAATATAATAGAACAATTTATAAAATCCAAAGAGGAAGATACTCCCAACGAAATGGTTGAAGAAATAATGTCATCAAAAAGAGGAGAAAAACTGGTGCAAGATTTAAAAGAAAAATTTAAAAAAGCTGATATAAACAATTTAAGCTTACCTTTTGAAATAAACGATATGCAAGTTCCAGCCGGTCACGGATACGAATATAAAGTTAGTATTATTATACGTAAAACAACAAATACAATATCCATCAGTAGCATCACGGGAGATTTAGAATTAGAAGGGGAATCCGAAGACCCCAGCTGCTGGAACAGATTAAAAGTCATCACAAGATGTGTAATAGCAGCCTTAGAAAAATGTGGAATGCAAATACATAAAGAATTAAACCAAGCCTTACTAACCCCTTATTATTATATATATTATTACGAAAAACCTTAAAAAATTTTATACCTTTTTTTCAAAACTAAGATTTGATTTATACCGGATTTTATATTAACATATTTAATATAACTTATGAAAAATTTATTAAAGTCTAACTCAGTTTTAGAAGAAAAATTATATATATTTTTACGCAACTGTGAAAAATGCGGGAAAGGCCCACTAAATTGGGAGATACAACGTTTAGTAACTAAAGATGAAAAACCAGTTGATGTAATTGATACAAAATGCAGTCAGTGTGGACATGAAAAAACTTTCTATTTCGATATTACAAATTTCTATAAAGATTATAACATATCTAAAAAAATAAAAATTAACAAAACAGATAAACCATCAAATATAATCGATATAGTCGAATATACAAACTTAGCTTTATTTAATTTTAATATTTTAAAGCAAATCATTACCAAAAACGATAAAGACATAGATTACTATGTAGCATTATCTGAATCCTGTATCAAAGAAGCACTAAAATTCTATAAAAATTCAATAACTTTAAATAAAAAAAAAGCGCTCTTTTCCAAAAAGACAGAAAATGTATTTAATAAAAATCCTAATGCATTCTCAAAAAAAATACTCAAACTTCATCAATATAAAATAAATTCTTTCTGTAATAATTTAGACGATATGAAAAAAATATATTCGGGATTAACAGGAGATAAAGAAAAGGACAAAAACTATTTAAAGCAAATTACTCCCGGATATAGAAAAAATAAAGAAGTGTTAAAAGAAATCGGACGCTTAATGTATGAAATATTACCAACAGAAGAAAAAGAAAAATTAATGAAATCTATACCTGAAGACGTAAAAGATTATCTGATTAATAATAAATAGTTTGTACTATTATGAAAATCTTAAAATACATATATAAAAACAAAAAACAATGGGGTGTGCTAAAAAACAAAAAAGTAATTAAAATATCAAAACAAAATCCTTTCAATAAAATAAATTTAATTAAAAGCTCTATTATACCGATTGAAAAGATAACTTTATTACCACCAACGGGACCTTCCCCTAAAATAATACTAACTGGCTTAAATTACAAAGACCATGCAAAAGAATTAAACATGGATATACCTGAAAATCCTATTATATTTTTAAAACCAGCAACTTCCCTTATAGGACACCAAAACGACATCATATATCCCAATAAAATAAGAAGATTAGATTACGAAGCTGAATTAGCTTTAATAATAAAAAAAAGAGGTAGAAATATACCAGAAAAAAAAGTTAGTGAATATATATTAGGATATACTTGTCTTAATGATGTAACCGCAAGAAATATACAAAAAAAAGAAATCCAATGGACAAGAGCAAAATCATACAATACGTTTTGTCCGTTAGGTCCTTGGATCGAAACAGAAATAGACACATCTAACTTAAAAATACAGTCTTATTTAAATGGAAAGTTAAAACAAAATTCTTCAACTTCTAATTTTATTTTTTCAATTCAAACACTTGTATCTTTTATATCTAATATAATGACTCTATTACCAGGCGATATTATTTCTACTGGAACACCTGCTGGAGTAGGAAAAATGGAATGTAACGATATAATAGAAATAAAAATTGAAAACATAGGTAAATTGACCAACCAAGTCAAAAAAATATAAATATATTTTTACTTGACATACTATATTATAGTAGTATCATAAAATTTAGAGGAAATATGGAAATAGTTAAAATAAAAAAAGACAGTTTGTTATAATTAGATAACTGTCTTTTTTTTATTGAAGGGGGAAAGATATGCAAAATATGACCTGCATAGTATTAGAAAAAGGAGACTTAAAAAAAGGAACTCGAAAAGTAAACATAGACGATTTGAAATTAGATACACATTTCAATTTTTTAAGTTCCAATATAATTAAATTTGAAGCAGATTTGCCAGAAAAATCATACGATTTGCTTGTTAAATCAATCGAAGAGAAATTTAATTGTAAATTACTATTAATAAAAACAAGAGAAGAAAATAAAGTGCATAAATAAAAAGTTGGGAAATTTATATATGCAATTTATTTAATGTAATTCTAATAACCACAAATATTTCTCTAACACAACAAACAACTATCCACAAAACTATTCTTTAAACTTGACACATTCCATTTCCATAGTATTATATAGTAAAAAATAAATTTTAAAAAAGGAGTCAATTATGGACACTATATTAAAATTCCTGATAAGTATTTTATCTATAATAGTTATAATATCTTTTTTTCTTCCCTGGATAAGTATAGAACAAGCTCAATCATCCAAATTTTCTAATTTAATAACAGGGGAAAAACAAAATTCATTTGATATTAAAGGATTTGATATTCCTAAAATTGCTAATAGTAAAAACGCACATTTAATAATAAATATAGCTAATCTTTTAAAGCCGGGCATAAAAAATATCGACAAAAAAAGTTATTTAGTCTGGAGCATTCCTCTTTTAGCTCTAATCATACTAATTATAACTTTGGGAACTATTCCTAGTCGATGGCTAAACTTTCTACTCGGACTAATCGCAATAACCATATCATGCATTTTAATTTACAAAATCAAAACTACAGATTTCAATAAACTCGTATTACAAATAAAAATAAATAGGGGATTATGGTATATAATATGGGCTTATCTTGGAATAGGTATACTAGAACTTTTAAAACCCAGAAGGCACTGATTAATCTTTACCAATATGGACCCAAAAATTAAAAAACAAATAAGAAAAGTTGTAAATCTACTTAAAAATTGTAATAGTATTCTATTTGTAACTGGAGCTGGTATTTCAGCAGATTCAGGATTACCTACTTATCATGGTATAGGAGGCTTATATAATCAAAAAAAAACTGATGAAGGAATCCCTATAGAAATCGCACTTGCTGGACAAACATTACAAACCAAACCTGAAATAACCTGGAAATACCTTTTACAAATTGAAAAACGCTGTAGAAATACTACATTTAATCGTGCTCATGAAGTAATCGCAAAATTGGAAAAAAAATTCAATCGAGTATGGGTTCTCACTCAAAATATAGATGGTTTCCATAAAAAAGCCGGCTCAAATAATGTGATTCAAATACATGGTGATATGCATAAATTAATATGTCCAAAATGTAACTGGGAAAAAGAAGTAAAAGATTACAGTCATATCAAAAAAATACCACCGATATGCCCAAATTGTAAAAATTTCATTAGGCCAGACGTAGTATTTTTTGGAGAAATGCTAAAGGAAAAAAACATACAAATTTTCAATAGAGAAGTATCAAAAGGTTTTGATATTTACTTTTCAATCGGAACAACAAACACTTTTCCTTATATTCAGGAACCTATTTTTAAAGCAAATCAAACAAATAAACCTACAATCGAAATAAACCCTTCAACAACTGAAGTGTCAGACATAATCGATATAAAAATACCTGCAGGGGCTGCTGAAACTTTAGATGAAATATGGAACCTATATAATCAAATTACTTAAGTAAACACTTTTACGCCGGGCGAGAAAGTGTTTACTTACAACATTTTAAAAGCCTTGACGATTATCCTTTACAGTAGTATTATAATATAATTAAATATAAAGAAGCCTTATAAAATAAAGAGAATAAAATATATGAAAAAAAACACAAATATCGTTTTAATAATTTTTATAATACTACTTTTTCTAATAGGATGTTCCAAATTTTCTAATAGAAAAGCTGAGTTAGCGAGTTTTCCTTTAAATAATTTAGAAAATGTTATAACACAGTCTGTAGTAAAAATTGATAAAAAAATCTCGAATGACGGAAGAGGCTCTTTAAAAATAACCGTAGATAACCCAACTACTATAAGACTATTTGAAGTCAAAGATATAAATGTTGAAAATGCTCGTTTAAATTACGAAGCAAAAATGCGAACAGAAAATCTAAAAGGACAAGCCTATTTGGAAATGTGGTGTTATTTCCCCGGAAAAGGAGAATTTTTCTCAAGAGACCTACAAACTCCATTAACAGGAACAAATAATTGGACAACAGAACAAACTTCATTTTTCTTAAGAAAAAATGAAAAACCTAAAAATATAAAGCTAAATGTAGTTATTAATGGAACAGGAACAGTATGGATAGATGAAATAAAACTAATAAAAATACCTTTCCAATAAAAAAAATAGCTTCTACATATTAAAATTCTTTTCGTAAAATACCTCGAAAAACAATTAAAACAATTTAATTTTTGGTCTAATATATAGATAGCATATTCTATAACAAAAATATCCAATCTATTATCTTCAGGCATACAAAATCTATTAATAAAATATAATTAAAAACTAACTTTTGTTTAATCTACCATTATGATAATATTGGGATATCAAATCTAATATTTGACTAAAACTCTTAGAGGTATCTGTAAGTAATATAAAATTTCTTATTAAAAGCACGCTATTCGGAAAATTAAAGATATTAAAACTAATTGGATTAGAAATATCTAAAAATTGGCAATCTAAATATTGAATTTTATCTATATCTTTAGGCATTAAATATTTCAATTCATCTCTTATAACGCTGGAAGATTTAGTAGTTATAGGACCATCGGTTATTATAACCAAATCCAAATCGGCATCCGGCGATGGTTTTAAATATGCCCAGCTGCCTAAAATCATAAATCCTACAAAAGTATCTCCGTTTTTAGAAAATCTAGATTTAAATTCTGGGATACTATTATACAGTGTTATAGCTATTTCCTTTATTAACTTTGATACATTACGTTCCTTATTATTATATAGCTGCGTATCTATGAAAAAATCCATTTCTTGAACAATTAATTCATCGGCATAATCTTCTAGATTCTCATATTTTGAATATTCTAAAAGTTTCATCTTTTCAAACATTCTGGATAAATGACCTGTGAAACGCTCTAAATTATCTCCGTAAATTTCTAAAAAGGAAGGAAATATTTTTTCTTCAAATAAAGCAATATTTTCTTCACCAAAAATATTTTGAATGAAATACAGACTTTTTGAATTGAAAAAGTCCTTTTAAATCTTCTTTAAGTTCAGAAACCTCATATAATCCAATAAACCAAGATCCTCTTTGCTCATTTCCATCTTTAAAAAGGGCAGAAACTTCATTACTTAAATCTTCAGGAACTAATCTTTTTCTTAAAACTCCGTAAAATGTCATATCTGTCGACATTTCTAATTCTTCTGAAGTAATCTTTATAACAAATCCTTCATCTACTAAACTATCTAATTCCTGCTTTAAATCCGATGTTCCTGTCTTTTGCTTTAAAGAATCCATAGTGAAAAATTTTCCCTGATTTCCAGAAAAGAAATTTTTTAATCCTAAGTTTCTAACTGTACGAAAATTTGCATTGGAAAATTCATTAAAATCAACATGGAATTGAAAACTGAAACAATTCAGACACAGAAAGATAATAATAGGGGAAAATAAAATATTAAATATTAAACATAAAACTGTAATTAATCTGAAGTATTGTAATAACATAATTTATTGAATCTATTGTTAAAATATATATTGTTACTATATCTATAAATATGCCTGATTTTAAGAAAATTTTCAAGTTTATATCTTTTTTTTAAAAAATTAGTAATTTTCACCTGTGCGAATATATAAAATAAAAAATATAATGATAGCTCAGATTCAAATTTTAAGTTGTATGTAATGGTTGAAGAAAACTTAGAAGGAAGAATATATGAAGAAAGTAAAGGGTTAAGATATCAAGTAACGCCAATTTATTCTACAGAATAGAATTACACAATTACTGGATACAATTAAAATAGATTAGATTAAAACTAGAATTTCCTACCGATATTATAAAAAATTCCCTGGAATAAATATTTAAATATTCAATGCACGAGTTTAAACCTCTACCCTTTATCAAAATACAACGTCCGATAATATATGTTATGTTAACTTGATAATATATGCACTTTTAATATAAAGTACTGTAAATAAAAGAGTTAGAGTGTATTATTGATAATATGTGGATAACTTTAGATTTTAAAACAAAATATAGGTGATTTTAATAAAATAATATTTTTTAGAGTAACAAAAAGGTAGGTTTAAAATCAAAAATAATTAAATAGCCTTTTGAAACATATAAACTTAAAAAGAAGGGGTATTTATACTATTTAGCTATTTTATCTATTTCATTTTCAATCAAAGCTAAATTTTCAGGAGATAATGTAATGATAATATAAGGTTGCCATCCAATAAACTCAGCATAAGGTGAAAAATATTTACCCCATTTCTTTATATTATCCATAGCTAAAAAATCCACTGTATCTACCTCTACTGCATTAAAACCTATTTGATATAATACACGTTTAAAAAAATCCCCCGCAAAAGTTTCATGACCAGACACATTAGAAACTATAACAAAATCTTCGTCAGTGCTTTCAAGTGGCCTCCCCCTAGCCCATGAACCACAGATTAGAACACCTAATATTTCTTTATTGAAATCATCTTCTGCTTTAGAATATATATCTAAATACTTATTTGTTTGGTTTAATGCTCCATCATCAATATTCATCCCTATGATAGAAATTATTAAATCAAATAACGCGTTGAATTCTTTACTTTCTTCTCTACGATTTCTTTTCGTAAGTATTTTTTTATAATTCTCTAAATTACTCCAAAAAACAGGAAGTTCATCGATATTAATTTTTTTAGATTCAATAAGTTTATCAGCTTTTTTAATAGAAAAGATAAGGCCTTTTCTTATATCAGCTAAACTATCTCCTATAATATTAAAAGCTTGATAAAATGCTTCAGACAAAAATTCAGCTAAACCTTCTTCTTTAAATTTATTAACATAAATACCTATCAATTCATTTTTAATTTCATTTAAATGCCTATGGAATTCCTTAGGGGTCATTTCAGGAACAACATATCTCCCTATAGTATCGCCTTTATCGTTTATAAGGATTTTCTGAACTTTATTAATAAACGCATCATTTACAATTCTACTTCTAAACTTTAAATAAATATCTTCTCCCCGACTATTTAAACCATCGGATAATGTTATTTTTATAACTAGGCCTTTATCTACTAACTTATCTAATATTACTTGCAATTTATCTTGAGATAATAAATTTTCTTCTTCAATATACCCAGAGCAAATTCCTTGTATTTCTTTGATTGTTTTAGCATGCCTATATTCCAAAACATCATTCACTAATATATCTTCTACAGATATAAAGTCTTGTCGAATCATACGAGATTGAACAAAATTCAAAGATAAAAAATACTCAAAAATCATAACCAAACATACTATTATAGCTACCTTAAAATATTTCATATTTACCTTTAAGTTAATTTAAATTAAATCATTTATGGCTTTTGAAAACTATAAATTAAGCATGCAAGATTAAAATGAAAAAGTCAAGTATCTGGTACCTTTTTACTAAAATCGTATAATAATGTTAAATTACTAAAAATAAACACCTTACATGAACCCTGGTTTATATTATACTACTATCAAATAACTTCCTATTGGCCGTTTAACAACTACAATTACTCTATAAAAATAAGCAAAACCCGCTAACTGGACACTTTCACGCCCGGCGTAAAAGTGTCCAGTTACGACAAGTTTGTATAGCTTATGTAGTATAATAGTTTACTTATGTAGTAATAGTTTAAATAGTTTAGGTTGGAGTATATAGTATATTATTTATGAAGATGGTTCTTGTTGCTCTGGAATGGATTTAAGTGGACTATCAGTAAGGTCTCGAGAAATATATTCGATTTTTAACTTTCCTCTTGGTTTATCTATGTCATCAGGTAATATAAGTTCATTATTTTTAAGTTCGGTACCAAGAACACCTTCAAAAGATTGACGGAATAACCAACCCGCAGCACCTGTATAACCGTTCCAAATCATTCTTCCAGGTTTGAAATTGGTTAAAATATCGGCAGGTTGTTTGTTTGGTTGCCCACCATAAATTTCAATTTCTTTAGGTGTAGTATGAGAAGCGGGTGTTATTTTACGCCATAACCTATAAGCAATTTTTCTATATTCATTTGCTTTATCAGACTCACCTTTTTTTTCGAATTTATCTACTAAAACCCTAGCTGCTTTAATTAACCACTGAGCACCATGACAATACATTCCATTTTCACGGACGCCTTCTGGATATTTACTACTTCTACCAAGATATGGTTCTATATCCTCACGTAAAGCCGGCCAACCAAGTAATACAAGGTGCCTTTTTTCAAGAATGTCAAGAGCAGTGTGAAAAGCAGTAACGCCTCTCTCGAAATTGATATCCGCTATTATAGCCCAAGCTACGGTTAAAGCATCAATTTCCCATATCCCACTATCTTTTATGCCTATCTCGGTACCATCATCATGAAATGCTCGCAAATATCTATCTTCTCTCCACGTATTTTCTAAAGCAGTTTTAAGTTGTTCTAATTTTTTTTGATAATATTTTTTTCGTTCTTTACCCTCTTTTTTCTCTATTACATGTAGCATGTCTTTTAAAATATAATATGCAAAAAAACCAAGCCATACACTTTCTCCTTTACCTTCACTCCCTATTTCATCTAATCCATCGTTCCAATCCCCCGTACGAATTAAGGGTAAACCATGCTTGCCTTTACGCTTTTCTAATACAAGCTCTATAGACTTTAAACAATGTTTATAAACAGTATCCGAACGTGTTGAACGATGATATAAATGTCCCCAGCCTATCTTATTTTTTGGAAGGTCTGCAAAAGGAAATTCAGACCACATATAGGAAACCATTTCATCAAGAATAGCATAATCAGACGTAGCTTTAATATATTCTGATACTCCCCAAACAAGCCATATTGGATTATCAGAAGCATGAGAACGAAATGAAAAAGCACTACGTCCGTCAGTTAAAGTAAAAAACCAATGACATACGTCTCCTTCGATAAACTGATGAGCTGTATGTAAGAGAATTTGTTTGCGAGCAAGTGCTGGATCAACTGCCATTATATTTACAGTATCCTGTAATTGATCTCTAAAACCATATGCACCACTGGTCTGATAAAACCCCCTTCTTGCAAAAACACGCTCTGCAATAGCTTGATATTTAAGCCAGTTTTGAAGATAGTCAAATTCAGATTTGTTTGTCTTTAACTTTACTGTCTCCATTAAATTAAGCCACCATTTTCGAGTATTTTTAAGCTGACTTTTTACTATTTCCATATCTTGATACTTATTGACTAATCTAATAGCATCTTTCTTTTTACGAGTCTGCCCTAAGATTACTGCAATAGTAGTTTCTTCTCCTGCAGGAATAGTTACAGACGTTAAAAAAGAAGCTATTTGCGTATCGTCCGACATATGTTTAATATCAGGTTTCCCATTCTCCACCATAAAAGGGTGATCTACTCCCCTATTTAATCCAAAGAATCTACCTCTATTGGTTTCAACAAAATCAACTGATTCAGATACAGAGGCAAAAGCCCAACCTTTACGAAACATGTTGCGAGGATTATAGAAAAATAATGCATTTAACTTTTCATCATATTTTTTCTGTAAAGAACCTGTATTCTCAGGCTGAAAAGCCAATACCATTTGAAAATAAGGAGCTATTCTAATTCTCCTGGAAAAATCTGCATTATTTTTTATGCGTAAAAGATACACACCTAAAGGATCATCAGGTGGAACAAATACTGTTAATTCTGTTGAAACACTCCTATGATTCATTCTAAAAAGAGCTGTTCCGTCAACTCCAAACTCCGATTCAGTGTCAACTTCAGGATTATTTAATGGATGATATGTCGGAGAATACCACTCATCATCATCCGGGTCATATAAATAAATCGCTTCTGATGGTATTTCCTTAGTAACAACATCAGCCCAATCAGGAGTAAGACGATTTTGTTGCGAATTACCATTGCAAGAGGTATGAAGCCCACGATTAGTTACCATAACAGAATGCCCTAAGGCATTTGACATTGCATGGTCAAAAGGACGAGGTGTATACGGAGTATGAACAAGCATTTTATTGCCATTATCAATAAACTTATAATATGGTTTCGCAGTTCCCTGAGGAATATCTCCATGAGTAATTAATACTGGATTTTCTTTTTTAGAGGATACTTTTAATTTATTCTCTTGCAAGTCTAAATATTTTTTGATCATTTTTAATGCACGCTTTTTACTTCCAACATAATTAGTATTTCCAGCATAACCAATAATTAAACGGACAGTTTTAGAAGCTTTTGGTTTTAATTTAGCGTCTATCATTAAACTTCCTATAGGATCAAATGTAGGAAGACGTTCAGTATCTTGAGCATCCACAAAATCCAATGTCTCTAAAGCTCTTGGTTTCCAAATACTTTGAGCACGGCCTATAAAAGCAAAACGTGAAGTTAAAAAACCTTCCGGAGGAATATCTACTGCTAAAAAACCCATAGCTTTCGTACTTCTCTGCCATGATAAAATAGCATTTGCCTCTGTTATATATTCCATGGCAGGGAACAACCTGGCATACTGTGTGTGAAACCTGTCATGAATCCATCCATTTAATAACCATTCTAAATATGGAACAATTTTTATATTTCGTTGTTGAGTTGCTAAATTTTTGACAGAAATATTCCAAATCTCCACTGTACTATTCTCTGTCGGTAAACTAATACTTATGTCTGTCTTAATCTTATTATTCGTATTAACAATTTTGATAGAACTTTCTTCTTTCCAAATATCAGAAAGCTTAAATTTATCTGCTGGATAATTTCCAAGAACTGGCCAAAATTTTTCTTTGCTATCTTGTTTTTTATCTATATCTACTAAATAAAGTATTCTCCCACAAGGATCTATAATATCATATGAACGTCTGCTGATATCATATTCTTTTGGAAATTCATGCCTTTTCTTATGCAAAACTTCACTATATATGCTTCCATTTTCTTTAACAACAACTTCATATCTTCTATTACTTAAACTATAACTTTTTATATGTCGGCGCCTATATCTTTCCCTTAATAAACGAATTCCAAAAGAAATTGCCATACAAACTAATACAGCTAAAATCACTATAATAACCTTCCCTGATAATGTTAAAGATTGGAATAAAGAAACTAAACCAATCCCTGCATTTGCTTTTTGTATAGATTCGGAAGTATTCCACACATAATTCCATTCTTCTCCGCGAGGTAAATAAAAAGGAATAAGTAATGGAGCCCACGTAGCAAATCTTTTAACAGCTTCGGGAATATATCTCTGTGCAGCTGCAGGGCCAATAAATCGCGCAATTTTTTCGTCTAATCTATCCAACCCAAGAAAACTTAAATTAACCATGGTAGCAACACGTAATCCCATATGATCCATCCAAATAAAAACTCTAAAAAAATTATATGCCATAATCCCAACAAAAATATTTAAACTCCACTGCCTGAAAGCTTCTGGAGACATCGTAAGTCTATGAAAAACAGCAAATAATGTACGAATAGCTCCATCTTGATTGTACCAAGTTGGATCAGGCATCATTCGTAAAAATGTAAATATAATAGGCGACATCCATAAGCCCCATCTAAGAACGTAAATCATATGCTCAATTAACAATGAGAATCCTTCTTTCGAAAAGAAAAACTTTATAGGAGCTATATGTTTTTCAAAAAAAGCCTGCATAAATACTTTATTTATAGCAAATAGCCATGCAGCAATCGCCCAATTAATAACACCTGCTAAAGATTCAGTAAAAAGAAGTTTAGGTCCTCCAGTATAACTGCCTAAATCTATACGGCCCCATTTATTAACTAATGGATAAGTAATATAATTCTGAGGAGCAAAACCTGCACTCGTATAAAGTTTAAACTTTTCAATTACTACTGGAACTTGTAACTTATCTATATAAAAAGCAAGCCCACTTCCAACAAAAGCACCTAACAATCCATCAATAAAATACAACCGCCATGACTGAATTTTTCCTTTACCCATGTAAGAGTAAACTATATCTCTTAATATACTTACCCCAGTAGATGCAAATAAACCCACAATTAAACCAAACAAAATGCGGTCAGACATATTTTCTTGGATAATTTTATGAACAAGAGCATAAGAAAAACCAAAACCGGCAACCGCACCTCTAGCGTACAAAACCGCATCACGATAGTTATATCTTGTTCTTTGAGAAAAAGGTATACTACCATCAAAAGTTTCAATAATAGTTTTAAGTAACGGAAAAACTAAAGCTCCTGCTAATATACCAAATAAAATTGGTAAATTAGATGCAATAGTTTGTAATATTTCCGGTTTTAATAATATATTCAATATATACAAAAGTCCCAATAATATACCACTATATACCATTCCTTTTCTCATTCCCGTTTTTACATGGTCAGACACAGTTTCCCAAGATGGTGCAGTATGTTTACCTCCATCTAAAGCCATTCCTGTTATAAGATATACTTCCCCCCATAAACCTGCAAATGATAACATTGTAGTTAAAATGGCAATAATGCCTCTAATCAAAGCAGGCAAAGAACCAATAGTTTCGGCAGAACCTAAATCGGCAATTACTGGAGCTATAACAACTCCTAAAGAAACAAAGAAAATAAAAAGATGAATTTTAAAACTCTTAAGTATTTCACCTCTAATCACTAAACTAAAACCATTCATGACAATCGCATTAAAAATAAAAGCAATAAACAATCGGCTTATAACCTTAACTATTATAGGCCAAGATAAAAGTAATCCCCCACTTATCTGATTGATAACAACTTTTATAATAGCTATATCTTCTAATAACATTAACCAATTAAAAAGATATGGCGTAACGATAATAGAAGCACTTATAACAAAATTTAAATGTTTTTTATAACAAGCTAATGAACGTGCATTTAGAATATGATAAAATAAAAAAGCAAGCGCTGCTATAATGTTATTTAACATTAATATTTGAGTCCAACTGGAAGGTGCTTGAAAAACTGCTAACCTGCTCGAAGAAGCCACCAACAACCCTGTTAACAAAACATTCTGAAAAACTTCAAAAGAAGTAAGATGTTTATTAGTAATAACATATTTTAATAATTCGGCAATTACTGCTCCCATTAAACCTATAATTAGAAAACCACAACTAAATCCTTTGTCAAGATGACTAACAGTCCCTACAGAATATATAACAAAAGCAATACCAATAATCAAAACAGATATTACTCCGTATAAAAAATCTCTTTTTAGTCTTGTTAAACTAAAAAGTTTGGGAAATTTATGATTTTCTTTCTTATGCTTTAACTGTCTGCGAGGTTTATATAATTTAAATAATTTTCTTGAAAAATTTATAATTAAACCTGCCAAAAAACTCATTATAAAAATCAAACTTATTTTTAAAAAAATAAAATATTTCTGCAAAAAGGTCATTTTATAAAAGTCAAGAGAAAAATATAAAGTTCCTTTCAACTCCCCTCCATGCGTCGAACTAATTATATTTACTCCACTATCAGAATCAAAAACACTTCCAATATTACCTGTTTCAAGAATTTCCCCACCACCAATTGGACTAGTTACTGCCTTGCTGGAAATTGTACTTACTACAAAAACGATTTCCTTTAATTTCCCTATCTTATTCCATTTAATAGATTCATGAGAAAAATTCCAACCAGCTTGAAGAGAAATCGGTACTGTTTGACATTTTTTTTCGCCTTTAATTTCCAGCTCTACAGAAATTTCTCTTAATTGTTTACGATATGGAACCTTTACTCCTACCTTGATAGCATCCACCTCATATCTATTTAAATTAGATGGATATTTTTTCGTCCATACCCCAACCATAGTTTTAGGAAATGTAGAATAATCAAATTTTAAAACCTGTTTATTAATATCTTTATCAAAAATAGTAAAAACCGACCCCACTGCTAAACCAATATTAAATGTTCCTTTTTTATTTGCGTCTAAAATACTAAAATGAGATTTTTCAATGGCACTATTTGCAACTGCCACATGAAATAATAGAAGAATAATAATAAATGATTGGATAAATAGAAATGTTAAATTTAGATTCTGATAAGACTTGTTTTTAAAGAATTGCAATAAAACCAATTTCTTAAACAACACTACTTAACTCCTTTCAATAATGTAAAGAATAAATCTTCTCTTCGGAAACTTTATAAAGTTTTTGAATTTTATTATAAAAGTATACTATAAAAAGAGTTAAATGTCAAATATTTTCGCAAAAATAAATATAAGATAAAAAAGGGAAGGTTAAATCTGATTAACTTACTATTTAATAAGCTAATCTTTTTTTTATTAAATTGTCTAAATAATTAATAGAACTTTGGTAAGCCCCTTTTACATTGAACTTAACTGCTATTTCATAAAGATTTAAATTCATCCTATGTACTTGATTAGCTCTAACTACAACAGCCGTTAAAGGAGTACGTTTAGACCCTGGTATATTAAGTTCCATATCAACATCGGTAGACACATTTAATCTTTCAGCTGTAGTAAACAAAGCACCTCCAGCACTAATATTTTTTAAAGTAACCATACGATAACCTTGGTCACTACTCTCGCTTGTTCTGTAATTAGCTATATAATTAGCCTCTAATCTTGGATTTTTTCTCTTTTCACTATCCATGTCAATATTAGTATACCACCTTTTAAAGCAAAAGTCAAGTTTTCGAAGATTTTTCTAACTTATTACAATACAAAGATTTAGCTTTATGTTTTGAAATCTATACTTAATCACTAAATACTTTCTAAAACAAATTAAGTTCCTATTATAATAGAATCCGTCAAATTGGCAAGCATTCTTAAAGCTGAAAGTGCAGCAAGATAACTGGTTTTAGGATTTTCAGGAGATGGTATATTAGAAGCCTTAGTGACAAATTCGCCTGCTTTTCCCTTAACATAAATATGATGAACATTGTTTTTTAATAAAGGATCAGCTATAACTTTAACAATAGTTTTATCAAATCCTATACCAACAAGACTAAGTGTTGAAGCTACATTTACGCTTTTTGGAAAAGCATCAACAGCTTCCTTAGCAAACCCTTCAAAAATAACCTGTTTTTTTGATAATTTTTCTAACCTTAGCTTTTTTTTCTGCACATATTTCGTTTTAGACAAAGTTGTTGGAGGTTTACTTGTGGTTAAAATAACTTTTTGAATTCCTGCTTGTTTTGCAGCTTTTATACCATCAATCCCTAAAATTGCTCCGGAAGGAATATAAAGTTTCCTATCCTTTTTTTTTATTAAACCCATAACTTGCTTAAACAATTTTTCATCACTAAAAGCTCCGACACTCATAACCATTAAATTTTTTCCTGCATCTAAAATTTTTACTGCATATTTTCTTACTGCCTCTTGAGAAGCAGATTCAATGACTAAATCAACTTTCCCATCAAGATAAATTTCTTTTACTGATTCACACACCACAGGCTTTAAACTCAAACCGTCAACTAACTTCTTAGCAATATCAATATTTTGGTCATAAACTGATTTTAACTTAATATTTTTGATATTACCCATATCTACTTCTTTAGCTAATAACGACCCAATAACTCCACAACCTATTATACTTATATTGTTTTCTTTCATAATAATAAACCCTTTGTATATAATACTTTTATTATTTAATCATTCTCATTTACATTTGATAAAATATCAGATACTAATTCATTTACAAGTTTACCATCGGCACGACCTTGCAATTCTTTCATTAATTTACTCATAACTTGTCCCATATCTTTCATAGTTTTAGCATTTAACTCACAAATGACTTGTTTAACTTTATCTTTTATTTCTTCTTCTGACAATTGTTCAGGAAGAAACTTCTCTATTATATTCAACTGTTGTGTTTCCTTTTCTACTAAATCCCCCCTATTTCCTTTTTTAAATTGTTCAATAGAATCCTTATGCTGTTTTACAAGTTTTGTTATAACTGTTATTATATCTTGATTATTTATTTTATCGGGACGTTTTTCTATCTCTCTATTTTTTATAGCAGCTCTGAGCATCCTTAACGCAGATATTTTAACTTTATCCTGGCTTTTCATAGCATCTTTAAATTCTTTTTCGATTTTTCCTATCATCTATCCCCCTCCTTTAATGAGACCATGATTTACACGACTGTAAGGAGTGTAAATCATATGGTCGAATTCCTGCCTGTCGGCAGACAGGAAATCCGCCAATGTTTGTGGCGGGTATGCCCGCGATACTCAGGGGAAATATCAAAGAGATTTACCCTG
>JAGYNU010000039.1 GCA_018399975.1 Candidatus Omnitrophota bacterium | reverse complement strand
ACTATTTTTTCCTCACTTCATTATAAAAAGCAATTTATATACCATATTCTAAAAAACTTAAACAAAAACTATAACACCCTGTAACAATTAATGTTACAAATTTAAAAAGATTATTTACTTCTCAAAATATTTATATACTCTTGTGACAAAACAGCACATTTTCATTTAAAAAGTATCCATAACTATCATAGAAACAAATACTTATAAAAAGAGCTATTTTACTTTAAAATACATATATCTATCTCTACCCAATATAAACATGGCATATTCTCTTAGTAATGTCAACTAACTTAACAACTATCTTCCCTGCGATTATAGAACTTAAACTTTACAGTAAGTAAACACTTTTACGCCGGGCGTGAAAGTGTTTATTTAGCAAATTAGAGTTACTGGACACTTTCACGCCCGGCGTGAAAGTGTCCAGTTGGCAGTGTAATTATTTTTCAATCTTAAGATTAAATTCCTCTTTTTCTAAACCCTGGGATATAAAAAACTCTATCTCGTCCTCAATCTGTTTCGCTATAATAACATCTACATTATCTAATTTATTAATTAATTTAAGCCCCTCCTCACTGCCTAAAACCATCACAGCTGTAGCCAAAGCATCCGCAGTTACAGTATCTAAAGCAATAACAGTAACACTTAATATATTATTTGAAACAGGATATCCTGTAAATGGATTGAAAATATGAGAATATCTTTTTTCTCCTACACGAAAAAATTTTTCATAGTCACCTGATGTAACAATCGCTTTATCTTTTATGTTTAATCTACCTATAATACTATTTTTCTGGTGTGGATGCCTTATCCCAATCCTCCAACTTTCATTATCTGGGGCTTTTCCCATACAATACATATCCCCCCCAGCATTTACCAATGCTTGTTCTATTCCTTCTGCCTTAATCATTTGAATAATTTTATCTACTACAAAACCTTTAGCTATGGCCGATAAATCTATCTTTATCTCTTTATCATCTTTTCTTAAAAAATTATCTTTTAAATTTATTTTTTTATAGCCAACATATTTCACGGTCAACTGTATCTTCTCTTCTGATGGAATAACTATCTTGTTTTCATCATCATTATAAAAACCCCAAATTTTTAATAGAGGCACTACGGTAAAATCAAATGCGCCATCAGTTAAATCCGACAAATATATTGATTTACTTAACAATTCTTTAGTCTCACTGTCTATATAACATTGCTTTGAAGAATTTATTTTACTTACGACGCTGTTTGATTCAAAAAAACTAAATTTATCCTCATATTGTTTACACTTTTTTTCTATACTTTCCATTAACTCTTTTGAATCAATACTAACATCTTTTGGAACAACAAATATTACCTCTATCTGTGTTCCCATACATAAAAAAGTGTTTTGTCTTAAGGAAGGATAATAAAAAGAACAACCGTTTAAAATAAATAAATAAATAAAGGTGGGTATTATTATCTTAAAAATATTTTTCTTCATAAACCTGCTAAAACTACGATTAACAAATCTGCTCTAACAATCTATCTATATCTACATGTTCTTCTACAAGGTCAGTAATAATATCAGCTTTTTTCTTGTCTCCCGGCCGTAATTTAACAACCAAATCATGAACGTTAGAAGCTATTGTATATGTATCTTTTGAGCTTATCAAAACAGGTATTTCACTTTTCTTTATTATATTAACAATAGACTTATGTGGAGTAATATTTCCAGTTAAAATCATACCTGAAATCCTTCTGCCAGAATCCTTATCAGCAAAGTGTGTACTGATAGTAGTTAAAATTATATCTTCTCTATCTCCAGGAGTAATAACCAAACTTCTATCTTTTATATAACGTAAAGCTTCATGAGGCTCCATAGCTCCTACAATAATCTGTTCTACTGTATTAGATATCCATCCTTCTCCGGATAATATTTCTAAATCTAATTCCTCTGCTACTTGCTCCATTGTAGGAGCAATTAAAATTTCCTTATAAGGTATTACTCCAAAGGTATCAATGTTTTCTTCAGCCAGCCGCTTTCTGACTAAACGATTTATTTTATTATACTTTTCCGGCATAACTTTATTAATAACCACTCCTAAAAGTTCCACGCCAACATTCTCAAATAAAGCTTTATTTAATAATATTTCATCAATAGGCCGACCTATCCCGCCTGAAGCTACCAATAATACTTTAGAATTTAAAAGTTTAGCAACATAAGCATTTGACAAACCAAAAACAGAACCTACGCCAGCATGTCCAGTTCCTTCAACAACTACTATCTCCTTTGTCCTGGAAACTTCCTGATATGCTTGTTTTATTTTCTCCGATAAATTACTCGGTTTATGTTTTAAAATATATTTTTCTGTAAACCCTCTCTCAATAGCAATAGGACTCATATATTCTAAGCTTGTCTTCAATCCACATATTCTAGACATAACTAATGCATCTTCGTCTATCTTGCAAGATTTAACTATAAAATACCTTTGGCCTACAGGTTTAATAAAACCTATACTACGTTTCTTTTTTAAAAGTTGAATAAGTCCTAAACAAAGTGAAGTTTTCCCGTCATTCTGTCTTGTAGCAGCTACAAAAATATTCTTAGCCATTTCTTTTCTCTCGCCATGCTTTAATATAATCCATACAATATTCATCCTTCCCCGATATTACAGAAAAGCTTCTTATCGAAGATTGAATTATCTTTATAGATGGGTCAATAATTGCCGCAGTTAATCCATGCTGAAAACATAAATTTAAGAAAAATGCATTTAAAATAAAACGACCTGGCAATCCATACGAAATATTACTTATACCTGCTATTGTCTTTAAACCAAACTTATCTTTAATAGATGTAATTGCAGATAATACTATTTCTGCTTGAGCTTGTTCAGCACTTAAAGGCCTTATAAGCGGGTCAATATATAAGTTGTTTTTATCTATATCATAATCCTCCGCTATAGACAAAAGTTCCTCTACTATTTTTAATCTTTCATCTACAGTATTCGGCATCCCTTTTGGGTTCATAGTTAAAGCTACAACTTCAGTATTATATTTTTTAACTATAGGTAAAATCTTTTCAAACCTTTCAGGTTCAGCTGTTATAGAATTAACAATTACTTTACCATAATTGCCCACTGATAATACTTCTTTAATAACATTAGGGTCTGCGCTATCTATACAAATATTCAAATCATTAAACTCAGAAAAAATAGTTTCCAATACCCACAAAATATTATTTAGCTCTTTATCTAATGTAGAACCACAATTTATATCAAGATAATCAGCCCCGTACTTTAATTGAACCCTTGCTTCCTGTTTTATCTTTCCTGAATCTCTCTCTCTTACTGCTTTTTCAATAGGAATCCTTGATGTATTAATTCGTTCCCCAATTATAATTATATTTTCACCATTCATTTTTTTACCTAACCTTTCTTTATAACATTCATTATTTCTTTTAATGTCTCCTCGGGTATAGAAAATTCATATTCGTTTGAGGGATAAATTCCCTCCAATACCTCCTTTTTATAACTGGATATAGCTTTACTCATAATGTCGGTTAATTTAACATACTGCTTAACAAATTTGGGCTTAAATTGCCCGGTCATTCCTAATAAATCCTGCGTAACCAAAACCTGTCCATCACAATACCTGCCAGAACCTATGCCAATAGTCGGAATACTAACTGACTCCGTTAATATCTTAGATAATTTTGCGGGAATACATTCTAAAACAACACCAAAACATCCGGCATTTTCCAAAGCAAGAATCGATTTTAATAAATATTTAGCTTCCTGTATATTCTTACCTTGCACCTTATATCCACTCAACTTTGACACAGTCTGCGGAGTCAATCCAATATGCCCCAAAACCGGAATACCAGCATTATTAATAGCTTTAACTCGGTTACAAATCTCTTCTCCACCTTCAACTTTTACTGCATCACAATTTGATTCTTTTAAAAACCGCCCTGCATTTTTTATAGCCTCAGTATCTGAAACGTTAAAAGACATAAAAGGCATATCTCCTACAACAAAAGCCTTACTAACTCCTCTACTAACGGCTTTAGCATGATGAATCATTTCATCCATCGTGACACTTACAGTTGATTCATAACCTAACATAACATTACCTACAGAATCACCAACAAGAATTACATCTATTCCAACTTTATCTAAAAGAGACGCCATTCCAAATTCATAAGCAGTAAGCATAGTTATCTTCTGCTTTTTCTCCTTTTTTTCTTTCAAATACGATATAGTTATTTTATCTTTATCCATATTAGTTTATCTGACAACAGAGAACAGACAACAGAGAACAGACAACAGATATCAAACTTCAGACATTGGACTACAGGATTATGTATTTGTTTTTTTATCATCTGTTTTTTCTCTGATTTTATTTGGTTATTGTAATTTATTTGTAACTTGTTTCTTGTATCTTGCTTGCCCCGTGAAATTTTATTTCTACGGGGTTACCTGCGACCTGTTACCTGTTACTTGTTCCCTGTAGCCTGTATTTCGTCATTCGCCTGCCATGAACCGTACTACGTTCTGGTTTAGGGCTGTCTTCTGTCTTCTGTTGTGTCTGTTACTCCAATTTATCCAGTATTCTCTCAACTACTCCTGGCCAATTTATAGGCATAATATGCACACCTGCTACTAAACCTTTTAATTTTTTAATAAATTCTGCACAAAGCTCCACAGATTTATTCTTTACATTATCAGCATTAGAAAGTTCGTCAATATAATCTAAAGGAATATTTACCCCGGCTAAATTTTCATTTATATAATTAGCCATCGATATAGATTTCAGCGGCACTATACCAGCTATTATAGGAACATCTATATGTTCTATCTTATCGAGGAAATTTCTAAAATGGCTTATATCATAAACAGCTTGTGTTTGGAAAAATGATGCTCCCGCTCTAATTTTCTTTTCCATCTTAATTATTTCAGGTTCGATAGGATTAACTCCTGGATTAACAGCTGCCCCAACAAAAAACTCGGGTTTGCCTTGTAACTTATTGCCTGCCATATCAAAACCTTCTTGTAATCTTGAAATAATTCCAAGCAATTGAACAGAATCAACGTCAAAAACTGCTTTAGCTTCAGGATGGTCCCCGCTAGTAGGATAATCTCCAGTCAAAACTAAAACATTATTTATTCCCAAAACTGAAGCACTTAAAATATCAGATTGTAATGCTATCCTATTCCTATCCCTACATGTAACTTGATAAATCGGATTATATCCTTCTTTAAACAATATATGACTTAAAGCAAGTGAACCTAATCTCATAATAGAGCTTTGCTGGTCTGTAACATTAACTGCATCTATACGTCCTTTTAAAGCTTCTAAATCTTCCAAGCATGTTTTATAATAAACACCTTTTGGAGGACCTATTTCTGTAGTTATAACAAATTGCCCTTTTTCTAATTTTTCTTTAAAACTATTTTTTTCTCCCATAATTTTTTTTACATAATGTTATTAAATTCTTCATAAGAAATGCTACTGTCAAAGGACCTATCCCTCCAGGGACAGGTGTTACAAAATTAGCTTTTCCTAAAACTTGTTCATGAGCTACATCTCCACCAATTCCATTCTTTCGATTACATATACCGACATCTATTACAACTGCACCTTCCTTGATATAATCGCCCTTTACTAAATTATTCTCACCTGTGGCCGAAATTAATATATCGGCCCTTTTCATATGCTGGTATAAATTATTTGCTTCGTATGTACCGATATGTGCTACTGTAACAGTCGCAAATTCATTAAGCAATAATAATGCTATGGGCTTACCTACAATATTACTATGGCCTATTACTACTACTTCTTTACCTTTTAATTCAACTCCAGATTCCTTTATTGCAAAAAGAATTGCTGCAGGAGTCGGTGGCACCAAGGATATGTCACTATTAAATAATTTACCCAAATTAACAGGATGCTCACATTCTACATCCTTATCTTCTGCAATACTCTTTCTTATCCTACTAACAGATATTTCGTCAGGTAAAGGTTGATGCATGAAAATACCATCTACAACACTATCGTTATTTAATACTTCTATTTTGCTAATAAGTTCTTCTTGAGTTATACCAGATTGCAATTTAACAGATTCAAAATCTATACCTATATTTTCGGATTCCTTTTTCTGCATTTTCAAATAGACTCCAGAACCATAATCATTTCCAACCATAACCGATACTAACTTTGGAACCCGTTTAAGAATAGATTTAACTTCTGCAACTTCAATTTTTATCTTTTTTTTAATACGACCTGCTGCTTTTATACCGTCAAATACTATAGTTTTCAAGTCTTACTCCTCTTCTGATTTATCTCTTTTTTCAACTCCTCTATTTCCTTTAAAAAACCTTCATAAGATATCTCAGCATCATCACATATTATATCTTTATTGTCAATTTCAGCAATATTTGATTCAATATTATTTTTTGATATAAAAAAAGCTGTTTCATTAAACCTTAAAGCTCCATCTATATCATTTATTAAACTACCATGGACATAAAGGATAAGCTTATTAATAATTCCGTTAAGCAATATACAATTCTTACAAATTTCAGCAGGTATACAAATTGCATCTTTTAATAAAGCATTATACTCTTTAGAATTTTTATTTTTTATTTTCTTAAACTTAGAATAAATTTTTGCATCTTTATCACATAACCTTAAAAAAGCCTCTTTTATTTGCTTTAATTTATCATATTCTAAATCATAAAATTTTTCCGGCAAAACATTCTTTTTATTGATTATCCCCAATACCATCATAATTAAACTCACTGCAGCTGAACCTGCTAAACCCGAGGCACTTCCCCCTCCAGGAGCAGAAGCCGAAGAAGATAATTTGTTAAAATATTCGTCTATACTAATTTTTATTAAATTATCATCCATATTTCTAAATCAAACCTTTTATTTCTCCTGAATCTGATAAAGATATATCTTCAGCAGCTGGTTTTGCCGGAAGTCCAGGCATCAATCTTATTTTGCCTGTTAGCACAGTTAAAAACCCTGCACCTGCCGCCGGCTTAATCTCGGTAACCTTTAATCGCCAACCATGAGGTGCACCTTTTAATTTTGGATTATTCGTAAACGAAAGTTGAGTTTTAGCTATATTTACAGGCAATTTATTTAAATTATTTTTCTTTAGAAATTCTATATCTTTTTGGGCCTTATCTGAATATTGCACCCCATCTGCTTTATATAACTTAGTTGCAATATCTTCTATTTTATTTTTTAAGGGTGTAGTACTATTGTAAATCGGGGTAAATTTAAACTCACTATCTAAACTCTCAATAACTTTCTGCGCCAAATCTATACCACCTTCACTCCCCTTAGATACAACTTCTGAAATTGCAACAGGAATATTTCGCTTCTGGCAATAATCCTTTATTAAATTCAACTCTTTAACGGTATCACTGGGAAACCTATTTACGGCAACAACAGGGATTACCCCAAAAGTTTTAATAATATTTATATGCTGTTCTAAATTTACTAATCCTTTATTTAAGCTGTCTAAATCCTCTTTCTCTAAATTATCATCATTAACTCCTCCATGCATTTTTAAAGCTCTGGTAGACGCTACTAAAACTACAGCAGATGGCTTAATTTTAAACCTGGGTAAAACTATATCAAATAATTTTTCCATACCCAAATCAGAACCAAAACCACTTTCTGTGACTACAATATCAGAAAGAGCAAGAGCTGTTTTAGTAGCAATTATGCTGTTATTCCCATGAGCTATATTTGCAAAAGGACCTGCATGTATAAAAACCGGCTGTCCTTCTAAGGTTTGAACTAAGTTAGGATTAAGAGCATTTTTCAATAAAACCAAAAGCGCTCCCACAACATTTAATTCTTTACACCTTACAATCTGACCGTCATAATTATATGCAACTATTATTTTTTCTAAACGCGACCTAAGATCTTTTATATTCTTTGATAAAGATAAGATAGCCATAATTTCACTCGCTGCCGTAATAATAAAACCTGTGCTTCTTTTTAAAGCTTTAGATTTTTTCTTTAACCCTAAAATAACATAACGAAGTTCTCTATCATTAATATCCAAAGCCCTATTCCATACTATTCTTTTAGGATTAATATTAAGACTATTATCCTTAACAACATGATTATCAACAATACTGGCAAGTAAATTATGAGCTGAAGTTACTGCATGCATATCACCTGTGAAATGCAAATTTATCTCCTCTGAAGGAATTACCTTAGCTTTATCAGTCCCTGTAGCTCCCCCTTTAATCCCAAATATAGGGCCTAAAGAAGGCTCTCTAAGACAAAGCGAAACATTTTTACCTATTTTGCCAAGAGCTTGAGTCAAACCTATAGCAGTGCAAGTCTTACCTTCTCCAGCCTTAGTAGGTGTAATAGAAGTTACAACTACCAACTTACCAACAGACAATTTATCTAAACGAACCTTCTCATTTATATAATTAATTTTCCCTATATAACGCCCGTAAGGTATGAAATTTTCACCAGATATCCCAATATTTGCAGCTATCTCTTTAATATTTTTAATTTTATTCATATACTATAAATATTTAGAATGTAAAGGAAACGCATTTTTAAATAGATTAACATCATAATATTTTTTTTTATCATTTTTAAAAACTACCGTTACTACATCAAATCTTGCATCTATATTTTGGATTTTAAATTTCTGCATATACATCAAAGCCAATTTAGATAACTGTCTTTGTTTATTATCTGTTATAGAAAGCAATGGATTAAATCCATCATCAGCTCTTTTAGTTTTAACTTCTATAAAACACAAACAATTTTTTTTATCTAATGCAATTATATCAATCTCTCCACGCCCTAACTTATATTTGATATATTTTATCAGATAACCTTTATTTTTTAAAAACCTAACCGCTACATCTTCTCCTAAGTCACCTAAATCTTTTTTACTTAATTCACTTATATTTTGCATAATTATATTGCGCAGGGAGAAAAACTTTTTCTATGTATATCAACAACACCATTTTTTTTGATAACCGACATATGATTTTTGGTCCCGTATCCTTTATGTTGCGAAAAACCATAATCAGGATAGATAAAATCATAAGCTAACATGATTTCATCTCTTACAACTTTAGCTACTATAGATGCACAACTTACTAAAAAACACTTACTATCCCCACGGACAATTCCGTTATAACAAAATGCAGTATTTAAACTAATATTACCATCAATTAAAATAAAAGCATTAGACTCTGAAATTTCAGGTACAGAACGACACAAACTGGATATTGCTCTTAGCATGGATAACTTAGTAGCTTCTAATATATTAATCTTATCGATAATTTCAGCACTACATAGGCCCAATCCAATTTTTAATTTTTCGCCTATTTCATTATAAGCTTGAACTCTTTTAGGGAAAGTTAATTTTTTAGAATCTTTTATTTTGGATTTAAAACTTTGTGTAACTTCTAAAAATTCCCTGGCTTTTACTGCAACTGCTGAAGATACCACCGGACCCGCTAAAGGCCCTCGCCCAGATTCATCTATTCCAATTATAAAATCATAATGTTGATTTATAATTTCTTTTTCGATATCAAACATTTTTAAATCTAAGTTTCACCCTAACTGTTTTTTTTAAAAAAACAAGACGATAAGGGTTAATTCAACTAAAGATTTAAATCACTCACGTTCTTTAAATCTAAGTTTCATTAACGTTCTTCTTCTATCTTAGCTTTTTTCCCTATTTTATTTCGCAAATAATAAAGTTTGCCTCTTTTAGTTTTACCCTTTTTAATAACTTCTATCTTTTTCAAATTAGGAGAATTAACAGGAAAAACTCTTTCTACTCCAACTCCATAAGAAATTTTTCTTACAGTAAAATTAGAATTTATTCCACTACCTTTTCTTTTAATAACAACCCCTTCAAATACCTGCGTTCGAACCTTGCCAGCTTCTTCAACATTAACATGCACTGCAACCGTATCGCCTTCTTTAAAATTTGGCAAATCTTCTTTTATAAATGATTTTTCAACTAATTCAATTTCTTTTTTCATCTTAATCAACCCCTTCTTTCTCATTTAAAAATTCCGGTCTGTTTTTTTGAGTTTTTTTAAAAGATTGTTTTTTCCTCCAATCATCTATCTTTTTATGATTCCCCGAAGTTAAAATCTTTGGAACTTTCATATCTCTAAAATCTACAGGCCTGGTATATTGAGGATATTCTATGTATCCATTGCTAAAAGTTTCATGTTCAACAGATTCCTCATTACCCAAAACTCCGGGAATTAATCTAACTATTGAATCTACCAAAACCATAGCCGGTATTTCTCCACCTGTTAAAACATAATCTCCGACAGAAATCTCAAAATCTATTAAATACTTTCTTATCCTCTCATCTACCCCTTCATATCTTCCACAAATTAAAATTATATGTTTATATTTAGATAATTCTGATACACTATTTTGCGTCATTTTTTTACCTTGAGGAGATAAAAGAATAACTTTACAACCATCGGACTTTAAATCATTAACTGCATCAAAAATAGGCTGAGGCTTCAAAACCATTCCAGCTCCCCCTCCAAACGGTCTATCATCAACTTTTCTGTGTTTATCGTTTGTATAATCTCTTAGATTATATAATTTTATATCGACATATCCTTTTTTACAAGCATTTTTAATAATTGACTCCTCGAAAACTCCCTTAAAAATTTCAGGAAATAAAGTTATAATATCTATACGCATATAATCCCCTCTATCAATAACCCGAATTTCTAAAAAATTTACTTTAAACCTTTATTTTTTAAAATACTATTTATTGTTTCCGAAGGCTGAGCTCCTACTTCTAACCAATACTTTGTCCGTTCTTCATCTAACTTTATTTCTGCAGGGTCTGTATTGGGATTATAAGAACCAAGTTGTTCTATACATTTATTACCTGCAGATTTTCTTGAATCTGTAACTACAATCTTGTAGTAAGCTTGTTTCTTTTTTCCTATTCTTGTTAATCTTAATTTTACTGACATCTTTAAACCCTCCTTTAATGAGCGCACAGCTTATGGAGTAAAACGA
>JAGYNU010000038.1 GCA_018399975.1 Candidatus Omnitrophota bacterium | reverse complement strand
CATGAAGTTGCAAAATGTCTCTGATATATATCAGACGAAATAAAAAAATACTGGAAATAAATATATAATACATATATTAAATTTTTGAGCAATTTATAAGAAGTTTTTTTTAAAGTTAATAATGTTAACAAGCTACAGGTTGCAAGTTGCAGGTTACAAGCTTCAGGTTACAAGCTTCAGGTTACAGGCTACAGGCTTCAGGTCTTAAGCTACCCCGTAAAGGCCTGTCTACCGACAGGTTTGTCGCGGCGGCAGGTATGTTTACAAAGTAAAACGGAGTAAGATGAATTTACCAGAATTATCAATTAAGAGGCCAGTTACTATTACCATGATTTATATTGGTATAGTAATTTTAGGTGTAATTTCTTGGACTCGTATCCCTCAGGAATTATTCCCATCTATTACATATCCACAGATTACTGTAGTTACGACATATGAAAATGCTGCTCCAAATGAAGTAGAGACTTTGATTACAAAGATATTAGAAGAGTCGGTTGCTACAGTCAGTCAATTAAAAAGGGTTTCTTCAATATCTAAAGAAGGCATATCTACTATATTTTTAGAGTTTAACTGGGGAGCTAATATGGATTTCGCTGCATTGAGAGTGAGAGAGAAAATAGATTTGGTAAAAGCGAGATTGCCTTTAGGAGCCGATGATCCTATAGTTATGAAATATAATCCATTTGAATTACCTGTTATGATTGTAAGTTTAACTGGAGATTTATTTCCTCTTGAATTAAGAGATTTAGCTAAAGATACAATTAAAGATGAATTGGAAAAAAGAGAAGGAATTGCTAAAGCCAGTATATCAGGAGGGCGTAAAAGAGAAATCATAGTGGATTTGGATCAAGATAAACTTGCTGCTTCCAATATACCCTTGTTGAAAGTAGTTAACAGTATAAAAAATACCAACTTTTCTTTTCCTGCCGGGACAGTTAAAGAAAAATTTTATGAATATCTTATAAGAACTATGGGTGAGTATGAACTGGTTGAGCAGATTAATGATACAGTTGTCGATACTATAGATATAAATGAACCGCGTACTAGATATGAAATGTTTTTACAACAGAGAGACCAGAAAAGTCCTGAAAAAAGGTTAATTACTGTAGAAGATGTAGGAAAAGTTAGAGATGTATTAAAGGAACAAAGTAGTATATCCAGATATAACGGAAGAGATAATGTTTCAATATCTATAAAAAAACAGGCTGGAGCTAATACATTAAAAGTTGCTGAGGAAGTAAGAAAAGCATTAGCAAGAGTTCGGGATAGGATACCAGAGGGTGTTAGTATGGACATTATTTATGACCAGTCTAAGTTTATCGAAAATTCTATAAACGGAGTAAAAGATGCAGCTATTGGGGGCGGAATATTAGCATTTTTTGTTTTATTATTTTTCCTACGGAGTATTAAAAGCTCTATTATTGTTACATGTGCTATCCCTATTTCTATAATGGTAGCGTTTAGTTTAATGTATTTTCAGGACATTACAGTTAATATGATGTCTTTGGGTGGTTTAGCCTTAGGGGTTGGTATGCTTGTTGATAATGCTATTGTTGTAATTGAAAATATTTATAGATACAGGCAATTAGGAAAACCAATAAAAGAATCTGTTGTTCTTGGAAGCAGTGAAGTTAGTGGAGCAATAACTTCTTCTACTTTAACTACTATAGCCGTATTTTTACCTCTCATTTTTGTAGTAGGTATAGCAGGCCAGTTATTTAAAGAACTTGCATTTACAGTTACCTTTGCCCTTATTGCTTCTTTAATAGTTGCTCTTTCGTTAATTCCGAGGCTTGCCATTATAGGTAGAGAAAAGAGAAAAGATGACAAAGAAGGCGAAAATGCAGCAGATAAAAAAGTTAGAATGAATATTTTAAGAAAATTTTATATGAAAATATTAATTTTCTTTTTGAAGTTTAAAGCGTTTGGCCTATTTTTAGTTTTGGCAGTATTTATTATTAGCTTACTTATGCTTTTTGGAGTAGATCAAGAATTATTACCAAAAGTTGATCAGAGAGAGTTTATAATTAATGTTAAAATGCCTGCTGGTACTAAGTTAGAAATTACAAGTGCAGTTGTTAAAGAAATAGAGTATAGAATTTTAAATTTTCCTAATTTAGAAGGTATTAGTGTATCGATTGGTTCTGAAAAAGATGAAGAGTCAGGAACTGCAGTGGAAACATTAGGCCAGCATGAAGCTCGTATTGTAATTAGACTAAAAAATAAAAAAGCAGCCGGCTTAAATTATTTACCAAGTAGAGAAGTTATAACGAAACTTAGAGATAAATTAGAAGAAAAAGATATGAAAGGAGCTGAGATAGAATATATTTTGCAGGAATCAGTTTTTAAAGCTGCTTTTAAGCAGGAAAAGCCTGTTAATGTTTTAATAAGAGGAGAAAATCTTGATGAATTAGATGTACTTGCAAAACATGTAAAAAAAGGTATTCAGCAGATTAAAGGAATTACAGATATTGAGGATACTATTGTAGTCCCTCAGCCTGAGATAAAAGCTGAGATTAAAAGAGATAAAGCCTCTTATTATAATTTATCTTCCAATGATATTGCATTGGCTGCACAGGTTGCATTAAAAGGAAATATTGCTTCGACTTTTAAGGAAAAAGGAGAAGAAATTGATATAAGGGTGAGGTTAAAGGAAGAGGATAGAAATGATTTTTCTAAAATTGAAACTATTTTACTTCATTCGCCCTTAGACATTATGATACCTTTAAAAGAAGTAGCTTATTTAGTTAAAGGAGCCGGTCCAAATGAGATTGAACGTAGAGGACAAGAAAGAGTAGTTAGCGTGTCTGCAAATATATTTGGAAGAGCTTTTAGCGATGTCATAAAAGAGGTGCAGTTGGCTATTGATGAGATTAATGAACCTGAAGGATATCTTATAGAGTTAAGTGGGGAGCAAGAGGAAAAACAGCGTTCATTTAGAAGTTTGCAGTTTGCTTTGCTATTAGCAATAACATTAGTTTACATGATAATGGCAGCTCAGTTTGAATCCTTGTGGCAACCATTTGTAATAATGTTTACAGTTCCTTTGTCTGTAATAGGTGTGAGTTGGGCTTTAATATTGACAGGGACTACTCTTAACGTAGTAGCATTATTAGGAGTTATAATGTTAGGAGGTATGGTAGTTAATAATGGGATTGTATTAATTGATAATATTAATGGATTAAGAAGAGAAGGAATAGAAGTTAAACAAGCAGTTATAGAAGGCGGACAGAATAGAATGCGGCCTATAATGATGACTACGTTAACTACTATATTAGGTTTATTCCCTTTAGCTTTGGGCTTAGGAGAAGGAGCAGAACTTAGAGCTCCTATGGCTATTACGGTTATCGGAGGACTTTTATCTGCCAGTTTTTTAACATTAGTTGTAATCCCGGTTCTTTATGTAACTACGGACAAGATAATATCAAAGTTTGGCATTTCTACAGTTAAACCCGTTCCTGTTTTAGAAGAAAAAATCGAAGTTAAAATACATAAACCCGAAGAAATTCCTAAGGAAAAAGAAAAAGTAGTTAAAAGAGAAGAAATGCCAGAAATTCCTGAAGGTTTGAATTCCAGGCAGAAAAAATTAATAAAATACTTAGTTAGTAATCGTAAAATTACTAGAAAAGATTATTCTGAATTATTCAATATCTCTATTTCTACGGCTGCCAGAGATTTAAAAGAACTTATTGATAAAGAGGTTTTACAGGTTAAAGGGCCTGCCGGCCCTGGAAGATGGTATGAGCTAAGACAGAAGACAGATGACAGATGACCCCGTAGAAATAAGATTTCACAGGGCAAGCAGATGACAGATGACCCCGTAGAAATAAGATTTCACAGGGCAAGCAGAAGACAGATGACAGAAAATAAAAAACAAATGACGAATGACGAAATCAGAATGACGAAAAGAAACAAGTTGCAAGCTTCAAGCTACAGGATGCAAAATACAGGATACAGGACGATAAAAACAGATGGCAGCCCTAAACCAGAACGTAGTACGGTTTAGGGCTGCCATGAACCGTGCTTTGCTGGTTCATGGCAGAAGACTTCGTAAAGGCCTGTCTGCCGACAGGCAGGCCTTTGGCCAACGGGGCAGGCAGAAAACAGAAGATAGAAGATTATAGGTTATTAGGAAATTAGGAGATTGGGATTTGGTAATCGGGAGATCAAGTTTTGAAATAAATTAGCTGAAAGCTGAAAAGAAAAAAATGTTTTTAACTATGAGCTAAAAACTATGAACTACGAGCTAATTTATTTGTGTTAATTTGTGTGTAATTAGTGAGGATTAGTGAATTATGAACTTACCTAAATTAGCTATTAATAGGCCTATAACAATGCTGATGCTTTTTTTAGGGATATTACTGATAGGTTTTGTGTCCTTAAATAAATTAAAAGTTGAGTTAATGCCGGATACCAGCTATGAAGATATCAGCATTATTATACGCATAAGAGGGGGAATACCACCTTCTGAAGTAGAGATGCTTGTAACCAAGCCTATTGAAGAAGCGGTTGGTGGGGTAACTCATCTAAGAGAATTACTTTCTATATCAGAGGAAGGTGAATCTAGGGTTGTATTGAGATTTGAGCCAGGGACAAATATGGATTTTGCTGCTTTAGAAGTTCGGGAAAAATTTTCGAGGGTTAGAGACCAATTACCACGCGAATGTGAAAAACCTATTATAGCTAAATATCAGAAGTCAGATATGCCTGTAGTTATTTTGGGATTTACAGGTAAAGGTTATACCCCTGAAATGTTAAGAAAAATTGTAGACGAGCAAATTAAAGAAAGATTTCAAAGAATAGAAGGAGTAGCTAATGTTGATGTATACGGAGGAAGAGCAAGAAAGATTTTAGTGGAAGTAAATCAAGCAGATTTGCAGCGATATTCTATTCCCTTAGGTAAAGTAATTAATGTATTGCATTTAAATAATATAAATTTATTAGTTGGAGATTTAGAATCTGGGAGCAAAAAGCTTCTTATTAGAAATTTAGGACAGTTTGAAAATTTAGAACAAATAAAGGAATTGGGAATTGGAACCGTTCAAAATGGCGGAATAATTAGAGTCAGAGATGTAGCGACTGTAGAAGATTCTTTTTTAGAGGCGATTGATTTGGCGCGTGTTGATACTAAACCAGTTGTTTCTTTATATATATTTAAAGAAAGCATGGCTAATACTGTAGATGTATCACGTGAAATAAATACAGAGATTGAAGAAATTAAAAAGAGTATTGATGAGAATATTATAATGAAGCCTACATATGACCAAGCAGTTTATATAAATCGTGCTATTAATACAGTTAAAAATTCTTTACTTTGGGGAGGAGGATTAGCTGTTTTAGTTTTATTGTTTTTTTTAAGTGATTTTAGGCCTACTTTGGTTATTGGGGCAACTATCCCTCTTTCTATAGCGGCTACATTTAGTTTAATGTTTATGCAAAAATTAACTTTAAATGTTATTACATTAAGTGGATTAGCATTGGGGATAGGGATGTTATTGGATAATGCAATAGTTATTATTGAAAACGTTTTTAGCAAAAGGCAAAGAGGCTTTAGTAAAAGAAAGTCTGCTTTAGAAGGTAGTCAAGAAATGATGTTGGCAATAGTTGCTTCTACTATTACCACTATAGTGGTTTTTTTGCCCATGATATTTGTCAGTAAAGAAATTAGATTAATGTATGGAGGGTTAGGATGGACGGTAACATTTTCCTTAGTGGCTTCTTTATTTGTTGCTTTAACCTTGATACCTGTTGTAACATCCAAAATGAATTTTCGAGCTACTTTTAGAAAGATATATATAAAATTAAGGACTTCGTATAGGAAAAAATTGGGTTATGTCGTAAGATACCGATATATTTTCATTGCACTTATTTTTATTTTATTTTTTGTATCTGTGTATTTTGCAGGAAGTATAGGTAGAGAGTTTATTGGGGTTACAGAACAAAACAAATTTACTATTCATGTAGAGTTACCTACCGGTGCTAGATTGGAAAAATCCAGCGATGCAGTATCTGAAGTGGAGGCATTATTAAGTGAAGTTCATGCAGTTGAGACTATATCTTCAAGGATTGAACGTTGGTCTTCTAAAGTGTATGTTAAATTAAAATCATTTGAAGAAAGAGGAGGAATTCCTAGCGAACAAATAGTAAATTCTCTTAGGCCAAAGTTCGATAAAGTAGAAGTTAAGTACGATGGTTTTATTTACTTTGAAGAAAGCCAGCAAGTTGGAAGCAAAGAGATGTTATTAGATATTTATGGTTATGATTATGAAACTTTAAAAAAATTAGCTATTGGTATAGCATCGAGGTTAAGGTCGGTTAAAGAATTTACAGATATTAAAATTCGAATGCGAGAAGGCCGGCCGGAGTTCAGAGCACATGTCGATAAAAAAAGAGCAGCCTTTTATGGATTAAGTATAAAGGATATTGCTGAACAAATTCATGCTAGGATTAGAGGACTAAGAGCAACGTATTATCATACTGAAGCAAAGGAGGTTGAATTAGTATGCCGCTTACAGAAAGAAAACAGACGTACTTTTCAAGACATCCAGAATTTAGTAATTAATACACCAAGAGGCAATATGGTGTTTTTGGAAGATATACTTTTACCGCCTTCTTCTGATAAACCAAGATTTGCTATGGGGCCAAGCGAAATATGGAGAAAAAATAAAATTCGCATGGTTCAAGTAAGCACAAGTAGGGGAGGGTTAGCTTTAAATGTAGCCGCAACTAAAATAGAAGATAAGTTGTCAAAGTTTAAAATGCCTGAAGATTATTATTATCAAATAGGTGGCGATTATGAAAAATTACAAAAAAACCAAACGCAGTTTACGTTAGCAATGATTCTTACTTTGGTATTAGTATTTTTGGTATTAGCTTCTTTATTTGAGTCTTATACTCAGCCTTTTGTAATTATGGGGACAGTTCCTTTGGCTGTTATTGGAGTTACAAGTATTTTAAAGATTACGGATACTACTATAAATGTTGGAGCTATTATTGGGATTATGATGTTAGCAGGGATAGTAGTTAATAATGCTATTGTTATGGTGGACTTGATGAATAGACTAAGAGAAGATAAAAAATTTTCAGTTTTAAAAGCTGTTTTAAGAGGAGGCGAATGGAGAATACGGCCGATACTTATGACGGCAACAACTACAATATTAGGCCTTTTGCCTATGGCAATAGATCAGTCAGAAGCTTCTAATTTGTGGTCACCATTAGCATTAACTGTAATTGGAGGCATGGTTACTTCTACTTTTTTAACTTTATTTATAATTCCTTGTATGTATTTGGCATTAGAGGATATAAAAGGTTTGTCCAAGAAAGTTATTTTTAAATTATCTAATATATGGTAAAATATTTTAACATTTTTAATTTATTTTATTGGGGGGATACATAATGAAAATTTCTAATAGATTATGGTTTATAGTTATATTTTTACTTTTTATTATATCTTTAGGTAGTACAATTTGGCTTTATTATGAAAGCCAGGAAATGTCAGAGCAATTTAAAGATGCACGTAGGAGTTGGGTTTTGCAAAGGCAAGAACTTATTGGAGATTTAAAGCAAACCAGGGGAAGTTTAGAAATGCTTAAAAGTCAATTAAGCGGGTTTAAAAATGAGTTAGAAGAAGCCCGAGGACAGATTGTCTCATATAAGGAAAAGTATGAAATTTTAAGCGAAAGAAGTGAAGAAAAAGATGAAGAAGTTGTTAATTTGCAAAGCCAATTAGAAGACAAAGAAAAAATAATTGCCAGGTTACAAGCAGAAAATAGAATATACAATGAAAGATTTAAGCAACTTCAGTCAGAGAGTATTTCTTCAGAAACCTCAGATAAAGACAAAACAGTAGATACATTTGGTTCGGGTTTATCTAAGTGGAAAGAAGAAAAGGATATTTTAAAAGAGAAACTTGTATTGTTAAAAGAGAAATTAAATATGCCGCGTGTAGATAAAAATGAGATTATAATAGAAATAAATGAAACAAATGAGTTATTGGAAAGAAGAATTGCCAGAATAGATGATTTTGCAAAGCAATTGGAAACTTTAATGGAAAAGTCTAAGGAACTTGCAATGAATAAAGCATTCAGTTCGGTTTCAACAGTAGAACTTCCACCTATTGTAGTTAAAAATCAGGAAGGAGAAAGCTTAAATAAAATTGCAGGTGAGGTAAAGGAAAGAGAAGAAGTTGATAAAAAATTAGATTCCGGAAAGATATTACTTGTAAGACAAGCTGATAATTTTGTAATAATAAATTTGGGTAAAAGAAATGGTGTAGAAGAAAATATGATGTTTGAAGTTTTTAGAGGAAATCAAGAAGTTGGCAATGTTAAAATTATAGAAGTAAGGGATAAATTATCCGGTGCGAACATTGAAAAAGTTATATATGGAGAGATGATTACTGCTAACGATTCTGTAAAATTGATAGAATATTAAAAACTTTCTTAAGAATTTTAGCAAATAATACAAAAACTTTATATTTTGTTCTTGACAAATACTTAAAATCTTGTTAGAATTTGAGTTATAACGAATGTTGTAGTTGCCAAAACTTGCTGATATATATGAAAAATTTAAGCTATAAGTATATAATTTTTGTTCTTTTGACAATTTTTGTTTTAGAGTTTTTGGGTTGCAGTAAAAAATCGGATTTTGAAAAAACAAAGATTACTGTTTCTTTCTGGGGTTCCCCTGAGGAAATAGATATTATAGAAGATATAATATCTAAATGGGAGAAAAAAAACCAAGATATAGATGTTTTATTAGATCATACTCCCTACAGTGGTTATATGAGTAAGATTTTAACACGTATTGCTGGAGGGACTGAGCCAGATATAATAGCATGTGAAGTTAATTTATTTCCTAATTTTTGGGGTAAAAATGTTTTCTTAAACCTTAATCCATATATAGAAAAAGATTCAGAATTTAAAAAAGAAGATTTTTTTAAGGATGTAATTAAAAGATTTACTATTAATAATAAGATTTATGGCATCCCGAGAGATACAGCTCCTTATGCCTGTATTTTTTATAACAAAGACATTTTTGATAAAGCTGGTGTTGAGTATCCTTCCGATGATTGGAATTGGTTTGATTTATTAAAAAAAGCGAAGAAATTAACTTTCAAAAATGAGAAGGGGCAAATTACTCGATACGGGTTTTATACTTGGGCATGGCAAAATTTTGTTTACAGTAATGGTGGACATTTAGTAGATGATATAGAGAATCCGGCAGAGTTTATGTTAGATAGTGAAGAAGCATTAAAAGGCCTTGAGTTTTATGTAGATTTGATTCTTAAGCATAAAGTTTCTCCTTCTCCAATGAGTTTGGTTAAATTAGGAATGGGAGTGGAAATGATGTTTAAGACTCAAAGATTGGCTATGTTGGGTTCTGGTATTTGGGAGACGCCGGCTTTGCGTGATATAACAAATTTTGATTGGGATGTAGCAATGTTTCCAAAGGGTCCCGAGGGAATGCGTGCTTTTGGAACGGGAGGAACAGCTTATTGTATAATGAAAAGTACAAAATATCCTGAAATAGCATGGCAAATAATTAAAGCATTAACTTCAAAAGAAGCAAATGAAAGACTTGCAGAATCCGGATTGGCTCAACCGGCTAGAATAAAAGTAGCTGAAAGTGAACATTGGGCTGGGAGTGAAAAACTACCTAAAAACAAAGGTATGTTAAATGCTGCTATAAAACATGTTATTTATGAACCCTTTATTTCTCAATGGCGGGAAATTAAAGAATTATATATTAAAGAGAAATTGGATTTAGTTTATATGGGAAGACTTACTGTTGAAAAAGCGATGAAGGAATTAGGTCCAAAAATTAACCAAATTCTACAGGAAGAAAATAGGAGATAAATTTTTTAAATAATTTTAAAAAGGAGGGAACATGGAAAGGGGAGGATTAGAAGACCAAGTTTTAACAGATAGGGAAAGGAAAAATCTTACTATATTAGAATTAATAAGAAGAAGAGGCCCTTTGACTAGAACAGAAATATCTAAAGAAACTGAGTTGAATATAGTAACTGTTTCTAATTATATTAATAATTATATTGATAAAGGTTTAGTTTTAGAGGGAGGATTGGATGTTTCCACTGGTGGGAGAAGGCCTGTAATGGTGGAATTAAATCCTAAAGCCGGTTTTGTTATTGGGGTAGGAGTTGATTTGTTTAATGAAATTGGACTTTTAACGGATTTACAGGCAAATGTTCTGGTCAGGATAAAAAGACCTCGACCTACTGGAAATGATCAAGATATTATAGATTCTTTAGTAAAATTGGTTGAGGATTTAATAGATAAATCAGAATTGGAATCTTCTAAGATTAAAGGATTGGGAATAGGCATTCCTGGAGTTGTAGATAGACGTGCCGGAACTATTAGATGGCCTGACCAGATGAGTAGTATTTATATTTCTGCAGTTAAAAATATGATGGAACAGAAATTTAATATACCTACTTTTTTGGAAAATGATGCGACTGTAGCAGCTTGTGGAGAAAGAGACTTTGAATTAGAATCCGGGATTAAAGATTTGATTTTTATGTATTCTGGTATAGGGTGCGGGATAATTATTAATAGTCAGATTTATCATGGGACTACAGGATGCGCAGGTGAATTGGGTTTAATAGATTTGTCAGAAGAAGAAAAAAAGCAGTTTGGAGGATTAGCTCGTTGGGAGGCTGATTTAGGTATTACTTCTGAGGCTAAAAAACTTTTGTCCGAAGATAGAAAATCTAAGATTGTTGATTTAGTAAATGGAGACATGGAAAGAATAAACATGAAAGTTGTTATAGATGCTTCTAGAGATGGGGATGAACTTGCTACTGAATTAGTTAAAAAAGCAGGAAGGGAACTTGGTACTAAAATAGCTTACCTTGTTAATTTTCTGAATCCTGAAGTAGTAGTAATTGGAGGAGGAATTGAAAGGGCTGGCAGTATTATTTTAGATGAAATTAAAAATACTATAAGAAGTAAATCTTTGCAGGAAGTCTCTAATATTTTACGTATTGTCCCTACTCAGTTAGGGGAAGATTCTATCGCATTAGGCGCTGTTAGTTTGGTAATACAAGAAATATTTACTCATGTAATGGTATAAAGGCAGATTATAGATAAAAGATTTAAGATTAAAGTCTTTAACAACAACAAGGCAGATTATAGATAAAAGATTATAGAAAAATCAAATTTAAAATCTTAAATCTATAATCTAAAATCTGATTTGTAAGGCCGGGTGTCTATAAGCATTCGGCCTTTTTTGTGTCTTTTTTATATTCCTGCCTATCTGTAAGTTTTTATCTGTGCTAATCTGTAATTTAACAACTATTTATTGACAAAAGTTGTTTGTTTGATATAAACTAACAAAAAATA
>JAGYNU010000037.1 GCA_018399975.1 Candidatus Omnitrophota bacterium | reverse complement strand
TTTTCGTCATTCGTCATTCGGATTTCGTCATTTGTTTGTATCTTGTTACTCATTTATTATACATTATATCAAACAGCAATACAAAATAAAAATACTTTAATTTGATGCTTCTAACATTCTTTCTAAAGATTTTAAAGCTTTAATTCTTACCTGCTCAGGGACAGTAACACAATGTTCCATAAACTTTAAGGAATGTGCAACCCATCCTAAAGTCGTTAGTTTCATATCCGCGCATATAAGATGTTCGCTGGGAAGAAAAAATTTTTTACCAGGATTTTCTTTTTTAAGGCGATAGACTAATCCTTCTTCGGTCCCTATTATAAACTCTTTACTTAATGACGATCTAACATGTTTAAACATACCTTCTGTGCTGCACACAGCATCCGCCAACTTAACTACTCCCGGACGGCATTCTGGATGAGCGAGAAATTCTGCATTCGGATGCTGTTTTTTTACGTTTATAACTTCCTCTTCCATTAATCTAATATGCGCAGGACAAAAACCTGGCCATAAAATTATCTCTTTCTCGGGAACATTTATTTTTACATAGTGCCCTAAATTTCTATCCGGCACAAAAATAATTCTATCTTCTTTAAGAGATTTTACAACATCAATCGCATTGCCTGAAGTACAAGATATGTCAGATTCTGCTTTAACATCTGCAGAAGAATTAACATAGCTTACTACTGCTGCATCTGGACATTGATTTCTCATTTTCTTTATTTTTTCAACTGTAGCCATATCTGCCATAGGACACCCAGACTCTTTAACCGGTAAAAGGACTTTTTTCTTAGGATTCAATATAGCAGCACTTTCAGCCATAAAATGCACCCCACAAAAAACTATTACTTTGGCTTCTGTTTTCATCACAGCTCTACTTAAAGCTAAAGAATCACCCATAATATCCGCAATATCTTGGACTTCTTTTCTTTGATAATTATGAGCTATAATAATAGCATTTCGTTCTTTTTTCAGCTTCTCTATTTGTTTTTTCAAATCATCAATATATTCTTTTTCACTTTTTCTACTATTTTTAAATTCTCTATTCATATTTACTTCCTATCTTGTTTTTTCAAAATTGTGTTATCTATCAAACGGGTATTACCCAAATAAACTGCCAAAGCCAATAATGCTTTATATTCTATCCGTTCTATCCCTTTTAAATTGTCTAAATCTACTACTTCAATATAATCAATTTTAACTAAATCTTTTTTTTTTATTTCTTCTTTAATCATCGTTTTTATTTTACTAACTTCTATTTCGTTTTCTTTTACCATTTGTTCAGCTTTTTTAATACAATTATATAAAACTAAAGCTTGTTTTCTTTCTTTTTCATTTAAGTATTTATTCCTTGAACTTAAAGCTAAACCATCTTTTTCCCTTACGATTGGCATTACTTTAATCTCAACAGGCATATTCAAATTGCTAACCATCTTTTTTATAACCAAAGCTTGCTGCATATCTTTCTGTCCAAAATAAGCAACATCAGGAATAACTATATTAAATAATTTATTCACAACAGTAGTTACCCCTTTAAAATGTCCCGGACGTGAAATACCACAAAGAACACCAGTTAAATTTTCAACTTCAACATGTGTAGAAAAGTCTGACGGATACATTTCTTCCACACAGGGACTAAAAACAATATCTACACTTTCCTTTTCGGCAATATTTCTATCTCTCTGAAAATCTTTAGGGTATCGTTTATAATCTTCGCCAGGACCAAATTGTGAAGGATTAACAAAAATGCTTATTACCACTATATCGCAATCTTTCCTTGCCCGTTTTATAAGACTAATATGGCCATCATGTAAATACCCCATGGTCGGAACAAAACCTACTTTAAGTTTTTTCAATTTATACTCTTTTGCTAATTGCTGCATATTGTTTATCTTCTTTATTATTTTCATAATTTTAATATGATAACATTCGGATTTTGATATTGTTTAGCCGGCCCGCTTGTGCCTTGCAATGGCAGGCGGGTATTTCGGATTTAGGATTTCGCACTTCGAATCTGCTCCATTACTGGACATTTTTCGATTATTATAGTAATTCATCTAACAATTTACTAATAGTCTTTCCCAACAAAGGATGTTTGAACTCAGAAGCAATATCATTTAAAGGCTTTAAAACAAAAATGCGCTTATGAAGTAAAGGATGAGGGATAACTAAAATGTCTGTATTTATATTAATATCATCATAAAATAAAATATCTATATCAATTATTCGTGGAGCCCAACGTTCACGTTTCTTTCTTCCTAAAATTTTCTCAGTTTCTTTAAGAATACTAAACAATTCATCAGGAGATAATTTAGTCTTTATCTTTACTGCAGTGTTTAAATATTTAGATTGTTTTATAGGACTTACAGGTAAAGTCTCATATATATTTGCTTTATCTAATAATTTAGTATTTGGAAATTCTGATATTTTACTTATTGCTCTATTTATATTACGCTTTCTATTCCCTAAATTAGACCCAATCCCCAAAAAGCAAATAGCCATAACAAAAAAAATACACTAACCAAAATGTTTTTTTATTCTGTCAACTGCTTCCTGCAATTCATTTTCAGAAGCGGTAAGTGAAATCCTAATATATCCTTCTCCACTTGGACCCAAACCTATGCCTGGAGTAACAACTACTCCAGCTTTTCTCAATAATTTTTTTGTCAACTCAGTAGAATCTACATTACCAGCAATACTACACCATAAATAAAACGTAGCTTTAGTTGGAATTGCATTTAATATAGTATCTCTTAAACCTTCAACCATTACTTTCTGCCTCTTACTATATATTTCTTGCATTATTTTAACATGTTCGTTACCTTTTTTATTTTCTAACGCAACTACACCGACTTTCTGGATAGCATTAAAAACACCAGAATCAATATTGGACTTAACTTTTAATAAACCTTGAATTACACTTTTATTACCTGAAAGCCAACCAATCCTCCACCCAGTCATATTAAAAGTTTTAGATAAAGAATGAAATTCTACACCTACACTTTTAGAATTTTTACATTCTAAAAAACTCAAAGGTTTATATCCATTAAAAGAAACCTCAGAATAAGCAGCATCATGAGCTACGATAATATTATTTTTTTCTGCAAAACTCACCACTCGGCTGAAAAACTCCATATCTGCAACTGCACCTGTTGGATTATTGGGATAATTAATAAACATGAGCTTTGCTTTGTCAACTACTGCTTTTGGTATTTTAGACAAATTTGGAAGAAAGCCTTCCTCCTCTAAAAGCGGCATTCTATAAACTTCTCCTCCTGCTAATACAGTACCTCCTATATACGGAGGATAACAAGGATCCGGAATCAAAACAACATCTTTTTTATTGATAAAAGCTAATGGTAAATGAGCCACTCCTTCTTTTGAACCTATCAATGGTAAAATTTCATTATTCGGATTTAAATCGACCTTAAATCTCTTTTTATACCATTTTGCTACAGACTGCCTAAAATTCGAAAGTCCTGCTCCTGAAGGATATTGATGAGTAGAAACATCCTCAAGCGCTTCTTTCATTTCATCGACCACAAACTTAGGAGTGGGCAAATCCGGGTCTCCCACACCTAAATCTATAATATCCTCACCAGCAGCTATAGCTCTGCGCTTCGCTATATCAATCTCAGCAAACAAATACGGAGGTAAGTTTTTTAATTTTTCTGAGATTTGAAAGTTCATAGTTCAACCTTTCTACCCTTTTAATACATCTTTCATAGTATATAATCCAGATTCCTTATTTTTTAAAAATTTAGCAGCTTTAATCGCTCCCAAAACAAATATATCCCTTGTATGAGCTCTATGTGTTAATTCCAACCTTTCTCCATTTAAAGCAAAAATTATAGTATGTTCTCCTACTATATCTCCTGCCCTTAATGCATGAATACCTATTTCTTCATCAATTCGCTGGCCTATCTGACCTTTTCTTCCATACACTGCTACATCTTCTAAACTTTTATTTTTTACTCTGGATACAATATTTGCAATTGTCTTGGCAGTCCCACTGGGAGCATCTTTTTTAAATTTATGATGAATTTCTATGATTTCAATATTCGCTTCCCTGTGAATCTTACCTGCTAAAGTTTCAACTAATTCAAATAATAAATTAACTCCTACACTCATATTAGAAGATTGAACAATCGCAATGTCTTTTGAAGCTTCTTCTATTTCATCTAACTGCGTATCAGTTAAACCAGTAGTTCCTATTACCATATTAACATTATTTTCTTTACAAACCTCTAGATTAGAAATAGTAGCTTGAGGAGTTGTAAACTCGATTAAAACATCAGCTTTTCCTATAGCTATTTTAGCATCATCAGTTAAAGAAATGCCAAAATTATTCTTGTCTATCAACTCTCCTATATCTTTATCTATATCAGGATGGCTTTTTCTCTCTATTCCACCAATAACTTCTAAATCTTCGTCTTCATTAGCCAACTCAGCTATCCTATTTCCCATTTTACCGCAATAACCACTAACAGCTACTTTTATCATACTAATCACCTCTTTCACGAATAACGAAGGACGACTGCTTCGCTAGGACGAAAGACGATTTAATTATTTACATTCAGGTCTTTACAAAAACTGTCGGCCTTCTTTTCCATGGTATTTAACATTGCAAAAATATGCTCATATTTTTCATTCAATTCGTCAAATGTTTTTTTGTTAATGTAATTACAAGCTATACCAAATTCTAACCATGTTTGTGTTTCACCTGCTTCTGCTGCTGAATCAGATAATTTATTTACAAATACTGCTTTATATTTCCTTTTTCTCCAACCTTCGGCAAGATTAGAACAAACTGACCTTGATGATTTGCGTATTTGATCGATTAATGAATACTTTTCCTCTTTAGGAAATTTCTTTGAGATATCAAATATTTTCATTGCAGTATTAAATGAAATTTTATAAACTTTTAAATCTCTTACACTACTAATTTTTTGCTTTTTCTTACTATTATTCATACCTCATCCCTCGTCCCTCATCCTTCGCTTCGTCCCTCATCCCTCGTCCCTCATCCTTCGCTTCGTCCCTCATCCCTCGTCCCTCATCCCTCGTCCCTCATCCCTCGTTAAATTACTCCCCTATCTTCCAATACCCCCTTTAATTTCTCCTCATTCTCTTCTGTCATTTCACACAAAGGTAATCTCCATTCTTTTTCTATCATTCCCATCCAGCTCATAACTGTCTTTACTGGAATAGGATTAGTTTCTATAAACATTGCCTTGCATAATGGTAAAATTTCATAATGTATTTTTTTTGCCGTTTCTAAATCTTTATTATTAAAACTATCAATCATCTTCTGCACTTTGTCCGGTATAATATTACCAATAACCGAAACAACACCCTGCGCACCAACTGACATCATAGGTAAAGTTAAACTATCATCTCCAGATAAAACAGTAATATCACATAAAGACAAAATCTGGCTAACCTGATCAACACTACCCCCGGCTTCTTTAATAGCAACAATATTATCTATTTCTGATAACTTAGCAACTGTTTCAGGCAACATATTTTTACCTGTCCTGGACGGAACATTATATAACACTATAGGGATATCAACTTCTCCTGCTATTTTTTTGTAATGTCTGTACTGTCCCTCGGGAGTAGGTTTATTATAATAAGGCATAATCAATAGTGCTGCATCAGCTCCTATATCAGCAGCATACTTTGTCAAATCCAAAGCTTCTTCTGTATTATTAGAACCCGTCCCTGCCATAACAGGAATTCTTTTATCAGCCATCTCCACTACTAATTTTATAACTCGTTTCTGCTCATCATGGGATAGTGTAGCCGCTTCACCTGTACATCCGCAAGGAAGTAATCCACTGGTTTTCTTTTCAACATGAAACTCTACAAGACTCTCTAATTTATCCAAATCAATATCTCCATTTTTAAAAGGCGTAACCATTGCTACAAAACATCCTTTAAACATTTTTATACCTCCCATTAACATAATAATTCCAAATAGATTTAAGTACTAATTTCGAATTTATTGTCATTTGTCATTTTCTTATCTCTATTTTCCCTCTATAAACCAAATTTACTTCACCTTCTATAAATAAATCAAAAATTTTTGCATTTTCTTCTTTAAACCAAACTGTTAATACTTGACCACTTTTAGTTTCTAAATTAACCGGAGCCTCTACCATTTTTAAAAGATAACCTATAACTGCGGCAGCCATACTTCCTGTTCCACAAGCTAAAGTTTCATTTTCCACACCTCTTTCATATGTGCGAATTTTCAAACTATTTTTTGTTTTCACATTAACAAAATTAGCATTTGTTCCTTCAGGTTTAAATTTATCATGATAACGAATCTTTCGCCCCAAATTTACTACATCAACATCATTAACGTCATTAACAAAACTAACCACATGAGGAACCCCCGTATTTATATAATGAAATTCATAATCATCAGCGCCTTCGATAAATAAATCGATATTAAGCTTTGCTTTACCAGGAGAAAGAAATTGAGTTTTTACTCTTGTCCCGTTAATATATGCTTTCATAATACCTGCCAGAGTTTCAATTTCAAAACCTTCCTTATATAACCCCAAATCTTTAGCAAAAAGTGTTATGCACCTTAACCCATTTCCACACATTTCAACTTCAGAACCATCTGGATTAAATATCCTCATTTTAACATCGGCTTTTTGAGAGTTCTCTAATACTAATAACCCATCACTACCTATTGAAAATCTACGGGCACAAGCCTTTTTAGCTAATTCTTGAATAAAAGAAAAATCAAATTGAGATTCTCTATTATCTAATACAATAAAATCATTACCCGAAGCTTCATATTTGCTAAAATCAATCATTTAAATTAATTCCTTCGGTATATTTTCATTAGCTATGAGGTCACTATAATTCTGACGTTTCCGTACTAAAAAATAAGTATCATTATCAACCATCACCTCTGCAGGTAAACATCGAGAATTATAATTACTTGCCATACTAAAACCATAAGCCCCTGCTCCCATAATGGCCATAATATCTCCTGCATTTACTTTCTGTATCGTTCTATCTTTTGCTAAAAAATCCCCACTTTCACAAATTGGACCTACTATATCTACTTTTACATTTCCAACGTTATCATTTTTCTTAATCGGCAAAATCTCATGGTATGCATTATATAAACTGGGCCTTAATAAATCATTCATACCTGCATCTATAACCACAAAATTCTTAACTGATGTATTTTTTAAATACAATACAGTAGTTAATAATATCCCACTATTACCTGCAATAAATCTTCCAGGTTCCATAATAATTTTAATATTCAAAGGCCTAATTAAATCTATTATAGCTTCTGCAAATTGTTCAGCAGATTGAGGATTCTCATCTTTATAAACAATCCCCAATCCTCCTCCGATATTCAGATATTCAATTTCAAACTTATCTTTCTTTAATTCTTCAATAAAATTTACAGTCTTTGTGATAGATTCCACAAAAGGATATGACTCTGTAATTTGTGAACCAATATGTATATGAAAACCTGCAATGTTTAAATTTGAATATTCTGCTCTTGAATTAATAATATTTCTACAAGTATCAAAATCAACTCCAAACTTAGTGATTTTCTTGCCAGTAGTAATATAATCATGTGTATTAATATCAACATCTGGATTTATACGAATGGAAACCTTCTGTTTTATGCCAACCTTACCGGCAACTTTATTAATTAATTTTAATTCAGAAATAGATTCTACGTTAAATAATAATATAGATTTAGTTAAAGCAAATTCTATTTCTTCCTCTGTCTTTCCAACACCAGCATAAACAATTTTCTGAGGGTCTGTTCCTATCTTTAAAGCTTTATATAATTCTCCTCCAGAAACAATATCTAAACCAGCTCCATTTTTTACTAAAATATTACACATTGCTAAACTTGAATTTGCCTTCATTGAAAAACATAACAAAGGCGAAATCTCAGAAAAAGCCTCTTGTAAAACATTTAAATGCCTCATTAAAGTTTTCTTGCTATAAACATACAAAGGGGTGGAAAACTGTTCTGCTAATTTTTTTAAAGCTACATTCTCACAAAACAAACTATTATCTTTATAATCAAAAAAATGCATAATGTTATATTTTTTATTTAAATTCCTTTAATAATTCTGAAATTTTACGTGAAACTATATCAGGGTTAGTACTATTTAATGTAACTTTGCTGTTGACAGATTTATTTGGGTTAAATAAAGAGAAAACTTTATCATCGAAAAGTCCAGAAAATTTTTTTAATTCGCTTAAAGACATATCAGAAAATTTCATTTTGTTTTCAACACAATGTTTATACACCTTACCAATTACCTCATGAGCCTCCCGAAAAGGCATTCCCTTATAAACCAAAAACTCAGCTACATCAGTAATATATAGTTTTTCGTCCTTTAATAATTTATCTACAGATTCTGTATTAATTTTTACCTTATCAAATAAAAAAATCAAAATATCCAAAGTGCCAACTGCGGTATTAATACTTGGAAATAAAAATTCTTTATCTAACTGTAAATCACGGTTATAAGATAAAGGTAATCCTTTTAACAATGTTAATATAGAAAATAAATTACCATAAATCTTAGAACTATTACCGCGGATAAGTTCCAAAGCATCAGGATTCTTTTTATGAGGCATTATACTACTACCCGTACAAAATGATTCATCTATACTAATAATATTAAATTCCTGACTATACCATAAAATCAAATCTTCTGCTAACCGACTAAAGTGCATAAATAAAATAGACAATCCCGACAATATCTCTGCTATAAAGTCCCTATCACTTACAGCATCTAAACTATTATCAGAAATTTTAGAAAATCCTAATTTCTTAGCGATAAAATCTAAATCCAAATTTACACTGGTTCCAGTACATGCGGCTGAACCTGCAGGCAATACATCCAAACGATTCACTGCTTCGCTTAAACGTTCAATATCACGCTTAAACATATTAATATATGCTATCAAATAATGAGAAAACAGCACAGGTTGAGCATGTTGTAAATGTGTATATGCAGGTATTATGATATTTTTATTAGCATCAGCTATTTTTAAAATTGCCTTTATCATTTTATTTATCTTATCAATAATTAATTCAAGGTCCTGTTTACAATAAAGACGCACAGAAACCATAATCTGGTCATTACGACTCCGTCCTGCATGCAATTTATAAGCTGTATTTTTTAATTTTTCAATTAAATAATTTTCTATAAAAGTATGAATATCTTCAATATCTTCTGATATTTTTATATTATTCTCTTCAAAATTTTTACTTAGCTCTTTTAAAATTCTTACTATATCATTAAGTTCTTGTTTTGATACCAATCCTGCCTTTTCTAATGCCATGGCATGAACAATACTGTATTCAATATCAAACTTGGCTAACAACTTATCTATATTGATGCTACTGGTATATTGCAGCACAGAATCTTCCACATTTTTGTTAAAAACACCACCCCACATTTTCCCCATATTCTCACCTCACTACATTTTAGAATCAAACATCATTCTTCATTTGTTTTTTCCGTCATTCGTCATTCTGATTTCGTCATTCGTCATTTGTTGTCTATACGGTAAACCAAAAATTTTTATAAATCCTTCAGCTGCTTTATGGTCAAAGATATCTTCTTTATCATAAGTGGACAGTTTCCTATTATAAAGCGAATATTTAGATTCTCGGCCCACACATATACAATTACCTTTATATAACTCTAACTTTACCTTTCCGCATACTTTTTCTTGAATAATATTTATAAAATTATCCAATGCAGTCTTTAATTCCGTAAACCATAAACCATTATATATTAAATGTGCATATTTATCCGATACTATCTTTCTAAAATCTAATATATCCTTGGACAATACAAGAGATTCTAAAGCACTATGAGCTGTATATAATATTTTAGCCGCTGGAGCTTCATAAATCTCACGGGATTTTATTCCTACTAAACGGTCCTCAATCATATCAATACGGCCAATGCCATGTTTACACCCTAAATCCGAAACTTTATTAATCAAATCAACGCCATCTAAAGCAACACCATTAACAGAAACAGGTATCCCTTTTTCAAAAGCAACATCGACCAACTCGGCTTTATCCGGAGAATCTTTAGGATTTAAAGTTATCTGATAAGCATCGTCTGCTGGAGCAACAGAAGGGTCCTCTAATTCTCCACACTCAATACTCACTCCCCAAAGATTTTTATCTATACTATATAAACTCTGCTTTGTTACATCAACAGGTATTGAATTATTTTCAGCAAAACTCAATTCTTCTTCCCGCGATTTAAATTCCCATTCCCTTAATGGAGCTACAATATTTAAATTAGGCCCAAGAGTAGCTATAGCAACCTCGAATCGAACTTGATCATTGCCTTTCCCAGAACATCCATGTGCAACAGTGTCAGCATTATTTTGTTTGGCTACTTCAACTAATTTTTGAGCGATTAAGGGACGCCCTAAAGCAGTACTTAAAAAATAATTAGACTCATATATTGCTTCAGATTTCAGTGTAGGAAATACAAAATTATAAACAAACTGTGATTTTAAATCTTCTACTACTACTTTATCGGCTCCACATTTCTTTGCCTTATCTTCCAGCATTTTAAAATCGCTATTTTGTCCTAAATCAGCTAAAAAGGCAATAACCTTAAAACCTTTATTTACAAACCACTTAATTAAAACAGATGTATCCAACCCTCCAGAATATGCAAGTACAACTTTTTTTGCATCCATAGTATTCTCCTGGTAATTAGGTATCTAATAATTAATATTTTTTTATCAACTATAAATTATAAAACCACTTATCCTTCTTCCTTTATCCTTTTTTTTATTCGATTCTCTTGCGACCGCTCAAGACTCGTCATTCGTCATTCACTTGCCTGCCGGCAAACACAGATTATCACAGATTTTCAAAACACCACACAAGATTAGCACAGATTAATGATCAAGATACAATTATTTAATATTCAAACTAATACTTTTATTTGGTTATTGTAACTTGTAATTTGTTATTCTCATGTCCTATGTCCTACGTCCTACGTCCTACGTCCTATGTCCTACGTCCTACGTCCTACGTCCTACGTCCTACGTCCTATGTCCTACGTCCTATGTCCTATGTCTTGCAACCTGTTACCTGCAACCTGTTACCTGCGACTTGTTACTTGTTACTTGTAGCTTGTAGCCTGCAGCCTGCGACTTGTTACTTGTTTATTGTATATTGTAATTTAATTGTATCTTGTATCTTGTAGCTTGCAGCTTGAAGCTTGTAGCTTGCAATTCGTCATTCGTCATTCGGATTTCGTCATTTGTTTGTTACTTGTATCTTGTTTCTTGTACTATGAGCTAAGCCTGTCCGCCGTAGCCCTGCCTGCCGGCAGGCAAGGTTTAGCGTAGGCGGAAGCTATGAGCTA
>JAGYNU010000036.1 GCA_018399975.1 Candidatus Omnitrophota bacterium | reverse complement strand
GAACCGTACTTCGTTCTGGTTCCCCCTAGGACTTAGGACGTAGGACATAGGACGTAGGACATAGGACTTAGAACATAGGACATAGGACGTAGGACATAGGACATAGGACGTAGGACATAGGACTTAGAACATAGGACTTAGAACATAGGACTTAGGACGTAGGACATAGGACGTAGGACATAGGACTTAGGACATAGGACTTAGGACGTAGGACTAATGACGAAATATTCTTGACACTACTTTACTAGAGATAATCTTGCAATAATTTATGCTAAATTATATAATGAAATTTATGATAGATGAAAAACAAATACAATCCGTAGCAAAACTGTTAATAAAAAATAAAAAAACTATCTCAGTAGCAGAATCCTGTACAGGCGGATTACTTTCCCATATATTAACTAATATCCCCGGAAGTTCAAATTATTTTAAATTAGGAATAATAGCCTATTCAAACAATGCAAAATCTAAGTTATTAAAAATTCCTAAAAGCCAATTAAGCTCTAAAGGAGCAGTAAGCCAAGAAGTAGCTATGTTAATGTCAAAAAATATAAAAAAAATTTCTAAAACAGATATGGCTGTAGCAATTACAGGAATAGCTGGGCCAAATAACACAAGTAAAAATAAAAAAGTAGGTTTAACTTACATAAGTATAACAACAAACAAAAAAACAAAATGTAAAGAATTTTTATTTAAAGGAAACCGAAAAGAAAATAAGTATAGTAGTGTAAAAAATGCATTAATTATGTTAGAAGAAAATTTAAAAGATGATGGAAGAAAATAAAAAAATAAGAATCTTTATAGGAATAGACCTTCCAAGTTATGTTAAAGAAAAAATTCTAAAAATACAGAGGCATTTGGCATCTACTTCTAATAAAATCAAATGGGTGCAAAAAAATAATTTACACATAACTCTGAAATTTCTTGGATATATAGAACCTAATACAATAGAACTAATATCAAATAAATTAAAAAAAACAATCTCTAAAAAGAGTAATTTTAAAATAACTCTATCAAAAATAGGAGCTTTCCCAAAAATTAATTATCCCAAAATAATTTGGGTTGGAATAGAAAATGAAATTGAAAAAATGCAAAATTTATTCAAGGACATAGACAAAAGTTTATATCAGTTAGGGTTTAATAAAGAAAAAAGGAAATTTCATTCTCATATAACAATTGGAAGGGTAAAAAATTTGCAAAAAAAATCAGAACTTGTTGAATTATTAACAAAAGTCGAATATCCTCAACAAGTTGTAAATATAGAAAATGTAATTTTGTACAAAAGTGTATTGAATACTAAAGGCCCAATTTATACAAAATTAAATAAATATAAATTAGGCGATTAATTTAACAAAATCCAACTTCGTATTTTTATCTACTTTCTTGCCTTCCCAATAATCAGGATTAAAATTTATCCAGAAAAAATCTTCAAACGGATATATACCTGCAAAATATTCATTGTTATCATTAAACTGTATAATACCTTTAGTAGTATCTATTTCGATATTTTGCTTTAGCCTTGTAATGTACATTATACATTTCCTGCACTTTTCCTGTAATATCTCTGTGCTAATTTTTTTTATAATCTGATCTACTGTTTTAGCTTCTTTTTCCTCAGGTAAAAATTTCTGAAATTTAACAGGTTTAAATTTTAAAAAAGGTCCATTTTTTTCTCTGCTTTCGGTTTCTTGAGAATATTCATAAAGACGTATTTTTGTCTTACTAAGATAAGAAATTCTTCGTTTAAAATCCGAAGAAAACATATCTGCAATAAAAATTATCTCAGGAGAAAGAGTAGGGTCAATAATATAATTTCTATATTTTTTCTGTAATATATCCATGTTATGGAAAACCCAATCAAAATGGTCTAACGCCTCAAATATTAAAGTTTCATCACCATCTTTTACCAGTTCTATAACAAACAATCGGCCGATTTCATCTATAGCCAGAATATCGAGTTTGCTTTTTTGTATCAAAATCCCGGTATCAATAACTTTCAAACCTTCTTCAATTAAGTATATATTTTGTGATACAATCTTAACAAAATCAATTTTTGTATTATCATTTTTCCACATAATTTTAAAACACTCCTTGATTATAACTTTCTCATAACAATCAAAGTTCTATCTTTATTAAAATTCCCCTCATTAGTTTTTTTTGATTCAGATATTACTTTATCAACAAAATAACTTATTTTTTTATTTCTATCAGAAAAAATTTTATTATAATCAACAACAGTTTGAAAAGTTTCATACATACCTTCAGATAAAATTACAAAAACATCACCTTTATTTAACCTAAAAACTTGTTCATCAAAACGTCTTTCAGAATATATACCCAATGGCACAGGCTCAGCAGATTTTATTCTGCGAATATGCAAAGAGTGAGGATAAATAATAAATGGAGGAACTTGTCCTGAATTAACCATTTTGACTAATCCATCAGAAAAATTTATATTTGCAATTAACAATTTAACAAAATGTCCTTCCCTCGCTTCCATAATTAAATCCCTATTTAATCTACTACATAAAGAAGGCATCTTAGTATTTTTATTATACATTACTTTAAATTTAGTAACCATATTTTCTATTTGCTGAGCCGCATTTAATCCTGACTCAGAAACAGTTCCCATGACTATAACCAATTCGCTTTCACTTATTTTAACTAAATTATAAAAATCGCCACCAACCTCTGAAGATTCTACCATACCAACCTGTAAATCAACGCCGGGAATTCTACCAATATTATTAGGGATAATCCTACGTTTTATCTCCCGAGCTAATAACTGTTTCTTCTGCTTTATTTTTATACTTCTTTGCTGGTGAAAACCATAAATGCTAATATTAACATATAATAATGTAATCAGTAATAAAGGAGTTACAACAGTTATCACTATCCCAAAACCAAAAAATAGAAAATAACAAAAACCTAATATTCCTATAAACGATAATAGCCAAGTTAAAGTTCTGCCCGAAAAATTAAATTTACTTAATAAAATAAAAAGTAATATGCCAATAAAAAATATAAATGGTATATCAAGAATATATCCCTTTTTAATAAATTTCTCACCTATAATCGCATACAAAACATTGGCTAATACTTCTCCTCTTGTAAGCTTACACAGAGGAGTATTATAAATAGCTTTATTATCAGAAAAAATAATAATTTTATCTTTGAAAAGGTCTTTTAAATCTACCTCGCTCATTGTATTCAATCTTTGCGCTTTAACCAAAATATCAAAATAACCGTAGTGAAAAAACTTTTGTCCTGTAGTAAGATTTATAATTAAATTATCATCTACAACTGGAATTTTTAAAAAATCAACTCCAGCCTTTTTAATAGTTATATAATTATCTTTAAAAAATAAAAAATCTTTATCTTTAAAATCACATCCGTAATAAGCACAAACTAATTTTATTAAAGGTAAAGTTTGCTTGTTTATCTTTCTATTATTATATCTATCAAGAATAGGAATCTTATAAAAAATATCTGACCGCGAAACAATATCTTTTACAGAATCAATATCCATATTAACTACGTTAAAAGAATTTACTGTATTCAATGAAACAGTATTATCAGAAAAAGATTTTTTAATACAAGAAGGTGTTAATAGTAAAATCCCTTTCGGATTATAGCTGTATAAGAGATTAACGAAATAAGGATACCATTCTTTTCCCCACGGCCATAATTCTCCCTTTTCTAAAATCTCACCATCAACTTCTACAATAGCAATATCAGAACTTTTTTTAGAATTAGTAAAATATTTAAATCTCGAAAACCGATTTACAAACATCCTATCAAACTTGTAAAAAACACCTGTACTATAAGCTAAAATACACAACAATAATATAATTAGACTAGTCCAAAAAATCGAAGTGCGGTGTTTTAATAAGCTAAACATATTTCATTCTTCTAATAAAATATAGCGGTTAAAATACATATATAAAATACCTGAAAATAAACTTAATAGTACAACAATTAACATAGATATAAAAATGACAATATCAAAAACCATTTGATAAAATTCGGGGCAAAAATTAAAAAACTTTAAATAAAAATCTTTAATTATTAGTCCTGAAAGTATTAAAAATATAACTAACATTTGATAAAAAGTCTTATGCTTGGCTAATTGATTTGATGACAAAACCTTACCTTTTTTAGCTGCCAAGAACCGTAATCCATTAATTATAAAATCTCGACTCAAGATTACTATAACCATCCAAGTAGCAATTAATTTTAAATCCATAAAACTTAGAAAAGCACCAAATACCAAAATTTTATCAGCTATGGGATCAATAAATTTACCAAATTCTGTAACTTCATTTCTTTTTCTAGCAAGACGTCCGTCAAAAAAATCCGTAATACTTGCCAACACAAAAATCAGTAAAGCAATAATTTTAGATATAGAAAAATCCGCATATAAAAAATATATAAAAATAAATGCTAAAAAAATACGGGATAACGTTATTTTGTTAGATATTGTAATTTTTGATTTTGAAAGCATATCAAATTTATTAATTTAACGACCCTCAGTAATTTCTCCTACTAGATCATATTCCATAGTATCAATTATTTTAATTTTTTTAAAATCTCCTGCTTGACATTTATGGACTGATTTTATAAAAACCTGACCGTCAACTTCCGGAGCATCGAATTCAGTTCTACCTAAATACACATTCTCTATATCCGTAACTTTATCAATTAAAATATTTAATTCTTTACCTAAAAATTTTACTAATTTAGATTCTGATATATGTTTCTGTACATCCATCAATTCGTTAAACCGTCTCATCTTTTCTTTATCGCCTACCTGATCAGGATAAGAATAAGCAGGTGTGCCTTCTTCTTTAGAATAAATAAAAAGACCGACCTTTTCAAATTCAAATTCTTCTACGAATTTAACTAATTCATCAAAATCTTCCTCAGTTTCACCCGGAAAACCAACTATAAAACTAGTCCTAATTGTTACATTCGGAATGCGTTCTCTTATCTTATAAATTAATCTTATAATGTCACTTTTATTCATTCCTCGATTCATTTTCTTTAAAATTTTATCATTTATATGTTGCAAAGGTAAATCAATGTATCTACATAACTTAGGATTATTAGAAATTTCATTTATCAAATCTTCAGTAAAATGTTTTGGATGTGAATATAATATTCTAACCCATTTCAAAAAATCGTAATTGCAAATTTTCCTCAACAGTCTTATAAAAGAACTATCTTTATTTTTATATCCGTAAAATGTAGTATCTTGTGCTACTAAATTCACTTCTTTTAGTTGAGGCATAACCTCATAAATACTTTCTAATTCATATAGTAAAGAATCAATATCTCTTGAATTATATTTACCTCTTATCGAAGGTATAACACAAAAAGTGCAAAAGTTATCACATCCTTCTGAAATTTTTAAATAAGTATATGATTTGGGAGTAATAGGCTCACGCTTTCCAAAAAAACTATTTGAAATCCCCGGCTTACCTACTTTATATACTCTATTACCTTTCAAAATTTCATTTAAAACAAAAACAATTTTATCATAATAACAAGGAGAAACTATTGCATCTATTTCAGTGATTTCATTATATAAATCTTCAGAATATCTTTGTGCTAAACAACCGGTAACAACTATATATTTTAATTTTTTCTGTTCTTTTAAATATACTGCATCCAATATAATATCAATAGATTCTTTTTTAGCATCATTAATAAAAGCACAGGTATTAATTATTCCCACCTGTGCTTGTTCCATATCTTCAACTATATTAAAACCGGCTTGTTTAAGATGAAAAAGAAGAGTTTCTGAATCTACTAAATTTCTTGCACAACCTAAATTTATCAAAGCTATCTTTAAAGCCATTAGAAATTCACCCTTATTTTAAAAAAAATAAAACTTTAACTTAATATTACCTCCTTGTAAAAGACTTTACAGCAAAATTTACTCATTAGGCATATGAATCCCAAAACGGTCTATTAAAATATTTTTAATAACCCCCCGGCCAATAGAATTTAAAGGAATATCATTTAAATATAATTTTATTCCAGAAGCTTTTCCCACCCATAGCCTAAATCCTTCATCAGCTTTAAATTCTTGAACAGCTCCTTTATTTGACACTCTTTGAAAAATTATATTTTCATCTGATTGTACCTGAACCCAAGTATCCTTAATACTCTCTATTTTTAATTTAAGGGATTCATTATCTGAAACCAACTGGCCTTTTCCTTTAACAGAATTTTTTGAAGAAATAACTGAAGAACTTCTCGATTTAAAAAATTTATTTATATCTTTACTTACTTTTCTAATACCCCAAATAATCACAAATGCCACAATTAAAATTATAACTATATATAAAAACTTTTTTAAAAAAAACATACCTTTAGCATAATCTCTTTTCTTCGATAATCTTTCAACAGACGATAAAGATAAAGGTGATCCAGATAATCTTGAAGAATATTCTTTTAAAAGAGGCTCGGGATCTAAATTCAAGTAAACAGCATATTCTTTAATAAAACTTTTAATATATGCAGGCTCCAGTAAATCTTTAAACTTTCCTTTTTCAAGCGCTTCAATTATATTAGGACGGATTTTAGTATCCTTATAAACCTTATCTATTGAAATTTTTTTATTTTTCCGAGCTTTTTCTAAAACTTTACCTATTTTTTTCATGATATATCTTTTGTATTATTCAATTCTTCTTCAGATTCTACCAATATTTTCCGAGCTTTACTTCCACGATGCCCTCCGACAATCCCTTCATCTTCCATCATATCTATTAATCTTGCAGCTCTGGTATACCCCACCCTTAACCTTCTCTGTATCATAGAAGCAGAAGCATGCCCTGTTTCTAAAACTACTTTTACCGCATTTTCATATAATTCATCTTCTTTCCAACCCCTCTTAGTCATCTTTTTTTCTTGTTGCTCTAATATTTCACTGTTATAATTAGCATTTCTTTGATTTTTAACAAAACTTACGACTCTCTCAACTTCTTCATCTGTAACCAAAGCCCCCTGAGTTCTTATAAGTTTGGAAACTTGTGGCTTTAAAAAAAGCATATCTCCTTTACCTAAAAGTTTGTCCGCACCATTTGCATCCAACACAGTCCTGGAATCAACCTTAGAAGCTACTTTAAAAGAAATTCTTGCAGGAAAGTTTGCTTTAATTGTTCCAGTAATTACATCTACTGAAGGACGCTGAGTAGCCAATATCATATGGATTCCAACTGCTCTGGAAAGCTGAGCTAATCTAGTAATTGCTTCCTCTATTTCATTTGAAGCTATACTCATTAAATCAGCCAATTCATCAATAATTAACACTATATAAGGCAAATGCTCATAAACTGTTTCTTCTTTATCATCTTTGACATTTATCCCTTCTTTAACTTTCCGATTATAACGGTCTATGTCACGAGCTCCTACTTTAGCAAAAAGTTTATATCTTTCTTCCATTTCATCAACTATCCAGTTTAACACCCCAGAAACCTTTTTATGACTAGTAACTATAGGACATAATAAATGAGGAATATCATTAAAAGCAGATAATTCTACCATTTTTGGGTCTACTAATATAAATTTAACCTCTTCAGGAGTTACATTGAATAATATGCTCATGATTATAGAATTAACACATACTGTCTTACCAGAACCGGTAGCTCCTGCTATTAATAAATGAGGCATTTCTGCTAAATCAGAAACAATAACTTTACCAGCAACATCTTTACCTACAGCAAGGGTCAACTTAGATTCTGATTTTCTAAATTCTTTAGATATTAAAAGTTCTTTTAAGGAAACTAATTTTGATTCAAGATTAGGAATTTCAACCCCAACTGTACCTTTCCCGGGAATTGGAGCAACTACTCTAACATCATGAGCTTTCATAACTAAAGCAATATCACTACTGAGATTAGCAATTTTTTGTATTTTAACACCAGCGGCAGGTTCTAATTCATACAAAGTAACCACTGGTCCATGCTCAACATGAACTACTTTAGCTTTAATTCCAAAATCAGACAATGTTTCTTCTAAAATTTCTATATTTCGTTTAAAATCCTGTTTGTTCATCCCACTTTTACTATTTTCAATAACTCTAAGTAAATCCAAAGGAGGCAGTTCATAACCTTGTTTAATACGGTTTTTACTGTAAGTAATTTTCTTTTTATTATCAGTTTTTTTCTTATCAAGATAAGAATGAATCAATGTTGGTTTTTCTATATGCCTTTTACCCAATATATCTTTATCAGATTTTAAATCTTTTTGACCTCCCGAGGTTTTTCTTTGCAATTTACTTTCAAAAACATTTGAATTTCTATAACTTGAATAAGGTTCTTTTTTTCTAAAAAATATTCTTAGCCATCGGAAAGTAAAAATCTTCTTTAAAATTATAAGAAAATATATACAAAAATATTTCAAGCCAATTAAAACATATTTTAAAGCAGAAACTAAAAAGGGAATCAGTAACATTTCGGTAGACAACAATAAAGACAATACTATCAAAGTTATCCCTATTATAATGCTACCAACATAACCTAAATATTTTAATAATATATCAGAAAATATAACACCTAAGATACCACCTCTTTGAAATACTACAAAAGCTTCGGAAGAATAAACAAAAATACTACACAAAGTTGAAAAGGATATGAATAATACTATAAGACTAATAATATTTACATAAGTTTTAACAAATTTTCTAATAGCCAACAAATCTATAGCCCAAAATATTAACAATAGAGGAACTAAATAAGCACCCCAGCCTAATAAAAAGAAAAATCCAAAGCCTATATATGCTCCAAGATAATTTATATAATTTTGAGGAATATCATTAGGATGAGATACCATAAAAGGCAAGTCTTGATGGGTATAAGATAAAATACTTAAACCAATAATACAACTAAATGCTATTAAAATTATACCTGATATACTATATTTTTTATCAGAATTCATTTCTATTCTGGAAAATTGCTTTTTTATTTTAACTTATTATTTCTTTTCTGTCAAAAACAGATTTACTGACTATTTTTTTTTAATTTTCGACTTGTTTCAAGCTAAGATTTATCCTTCCTAAATCATCAATTTCTATTACTTTAACTTTTACTTCATCTTTTATTTTAACAACATCCTTCACATTTTTAACATATTCATCAGCAAGCTCAGATACATGGATTAATCCTTCTTTGCCTGGAAGAATTTCACAAAAAGCTCCAAATTTTTCAACTCTGGTTATCTTACCTTTATATATCTCCCCTGCTTTAACTTCTTTAGTCAAATCACGTATCATATTAACAGCTTTCTCAGTTGAATCTTCACTATCACCACCAATAGTAATGATACCCTCTATATCTTCAATGTCTATGGAAGCACCAGTCGCTTCAATTATTTTCTTAATTGTTTTTCCACCAGGGCCTATAATCTGCCCTATCTTGTCTGTATCTACTTTAATAACAGATACTCTGGGAGCATAAGAAGATAATGACTCACGTGGTTTACTTATAACTGTATCCATCTCATTTAATATATTAATCCTTGCCATTTTAGCCTGTTTAAAGGCATCAATCAATAATTCTTTTGACACACCTTTTATTTTAACATCTAACTGCAAAGCAGTAATACCCTCTTTAGTTCCAGCTACTTTAAAATCCATATCTCCAAAATGGTCTTCTATCCCAGTAATGTCAGTCAGAATCACTTCTTTATCTTCATTTTTCACTAAACCCATAGCAATCCCAGCAACTGCAGATTTAATAGGGACACCAGCATCCATTAAAGATAAAGAAGAAGCACATACTGTAGCCATACTCGAAGAACCATTAGATTCTAAAATATCTGAGACTACTCTAACAGTATAAGGAAAATCCTCTTCTTTTGGCATAACATAATCAAGAGCTTTTTTTGCCAAAAATCCATGTCCTATTTCTCTCCTACCCGGACCTCTGACAGGTTTAACTTCACCGACACTAAATGGTGGAAAATTATAATGCAACATAAACTTCTCATAAGATTTACCTTCTAAAGCATCTACCATTTGTTCATCTGAACCAGTCCCTAAGGTTGTAACAGCTAAACTCTGCGTTTCTCCTCTAGTAAATAGACCAGACCCGTGAGTTCTAGGTAATAAACCTACTTCACATTGTATTTGTCTTATATCTTCAAACCTGCGTTTATCAAACCTGATATTTTCTTTTAATATCTTTCTTCTTATATCCTCACTCTCTATTTTTTTAACAGCAGTTCTAATATCTTCTTCAGAAATTCCAGAATCATCGCTAACAAATTCTTCTATTAATTTTTTACAAATACCATCCAATGCCTGCATTCTTTCTTCTTTATTAGATAACTCATACGATTTTTGTATATCCTCTAAAACCTTTTGTCTAACCTGTTCTATAAAATCTTCAGGAATATTCTTTAGCTCTATATCTTTTTTCTGTTTCCCCTTTTCACTTTTTATCTCATTTTGCATATCTATAATATCCTGAATATTCGAAAAGGCAAATTTAATAGCATCTTGAAATTCTTCCTCGGTTAACTCCTTCGCACTACCCTCCATCATTACAATTCCATCTCTAACAGCTGCAATTACCAAATCCACATCACTACTCTCTAAATCATCATAGGTAGGATTAACAATAAAATTACCATTAATTCTGCCTACTCTAACACAACCTAATGGACCATCGAAAGGTATAGAAGACAAAGTTAAAGCAAAAGAAGCTCCGTTTACAGCTAAAATATCAGGGTCAACCATGCCATCACTTGACAATACAGTAGCCATTACCTGTAAACCATTAAACATACCTTCCGGAAATAAAACCCGAATTGGCCTATCTATCAAACGTGCAGTAAGAATTTCCTTTTCTGTAGGACGCCCTTCTCTTTTAAAAAAACCACCTGGAATTTTACCAGCAGCATAAGTCTTCTCTCTATAATCCACAGTTAAAGGTAAAAAGTTTAAATTTTCTTTAATTTCCGGAGACATCACACAAGTCACTAAAACTACAGTTTCTCCATATTGTACAGTTACTGCTGCATCAGCCTGCTTTGCTAATTTTCCCGTTTCCACTATCAATTCTTTTTCTCCAATAGTTTTACTAATTTTATAAATTTCATTCATAATTTTTAAAAAATCTCCTTTATTTTATTTACGTAAGTTAAGTTTTAATATAATATTCTGATATCTTTCAAAATTTATATTTTTCAGATAATCCAAAAGTTTTCTTCTCTTATTAACCAACTTTAACAATCCTCTTCTGGAATGATGGTCTTTTTTGTGAAATTGAAAATGTTTGGTCAAATTGTTAATTCTTTCAGTTAAAATAGCAATTTGAACTTCAGGAGACCCAGTATCTCCCTCATGAATCTCATTTTCTTTAATTATTTTTTCCTTTTGAGCTTTTTCAATTGACACCCTTTTCCACCTCCATTCTTTTACAATATACAAGTTCAACTAACAAAATTAAAATATTCCTATTTGCTTACCTAATAGAACCTACTATATTTTTACACACCACTCTACCAAAAAAAAATGGAACCCCACGGGGCAATCCCGTGGTACCTTTATGTACCCGTCTTCGCCGAGGTTATCCGCCAACACATTTAGGTGGC